>JAYULP010000111.1:0-13415 GCA_043763445.1 Polaromonas sp. | reverse complement strand
TCTCTGCTGTGATGGTGTCATCAATTGCTTTTTCTGCCTTTTTGGCGCTGTCACTCACGCCCGCGTTGTGTGCTACGTTTATCAAGCCGGTTGAGGCGGACCACCACCATGCCAAAACCGGATTTTTTGGTTGGTTCAATCGCGGCTTTTCGCGCACCGCCAAGGGCTATGAAAGCGTTGTGGCCCGACTGCTCAAGCGTGCCGGGCGCTACCTGATCATTTACGCGGCCATCATTGGCGTGGTGGCGCTGGTGTATACCCGCTTGCCATCGTCATTTTTGCCGCAGGAAGACCAAGGCAATTTGATCGTCAATGTGCAGCTACCGTCCGGCGCTACGCAAGAGCGCACCCGCTCGGTCATTGAGCAGGTCGAACACTTCATGCTCAAGCAGCCAGAGGTACAAAGCATGGTGGGCGTGCTGGGCTTTAGCTTTTCCGGGCAGGGCCAGAACTCGGCGTTGGCGTTTGTCACGCTCAAGGACTTCGAGGAGCGCAAGGACGCGGCGAATTCAGCCCAAGCGCTGGCGGGCCGGGCGTTTGGGGGCTTGTCGGGGATTCGGGACGCGCAGATATTTCCGCTCAGCCCGCCGCCGATTCGCGAGCTGGGATCGGACAGCGGCTTTACCTTTCGTCTGCAAGACCGCTCTGGTCTGGGGCGTGAGGCGCTGCTGGCCGCACGCGGCCAGTTGCTGGGCATGGCCGCTAAAAGTCCGGTGTTGGCACAGGTTCGGCCCGACGGCTTGGAAGACGCCTCCCAGGTCCAGCTGGACGTTGACCGCGACAAAGCCAATGCCCTGGGGGTGACGTTTGATGCCATCAACGCCTCGCTGTCGACGGCGCTGGGCTCCGCCTACGTCAACGACTTTCCCAACCGGGGCCGATTGCAGCGGGTGGTGGTGCAGGCCGATGCACCTGCGCGTATGCAGCCCGAGGACTTGCTGCGCCTGAACGCCAACAACGCGCAGGGCCGGCCGGTGCCCTTTTCGGCCTTTGCATCGACCCGCTGGATTAAAGGCGCGGCACAAACTATTCGCTACAACGGCTACCCGGCCATTCGCATCTCAGGCGCTGCCGCCGTGGGCTACAGCACTGGCGCTGCGATAGCTGAGATGGAAAAACTTGCAGCTCAACTGCCTAAAGGCTTTGGGTATGAATGGAGCGGCTTATCGCGAGAGGAAAAACTGGCTGGCTCGCAGGCGATTATTTTGTACGGCTTCGCGATTCTGGCGGTGTTTTTGTGCCTAGCCGCGCTGTATGAAAGCTGGAGTATTCCGCTGGCGGTCATTTTAGTTGTGCCGCTGGGCGTACTCGGCGTGGTGCTGGCCACCTTGCTGCGCAGCTATTCCAACGACATTTACTTTCAGGTCGGTTTAATCACCATCATTGGCTTGTCAGCTAAAAATGCTATTTTGATCATCGAGTTTGCTAAAGACCTGCAGGCCCAGGGCAAGAGCGTGGTGGCCTCGGCGCTTGAAGCGGCTCATTTGCGCTTTCGCCCGATTGTGATGACGTCCCTGGCTTTCATGCTGGGGGTGTTGCCGCTGGCCCTAGCGTCAGGGGCGGGTTCGGCCAGCCAACGCGCCATTGGTACTGGCGTGATCGGCGGCATGCTGACCGGCACCGTGCTGGCGGTGTTGTTTGTGCCGATATTTTTCGTTGTGGTGCGCACGCTGTTCAAGGGCAGTGAGCGCCGGAACGAAAACCACACCGCTCCTGCCAAGGCTACGGGCCTTCAGGGCCCCGCCGACAGCCCGGCCCTGCCAGCGGCCGGTGACACGAAAGCTCAGACGCATGTTTAAAACCCTTGTTCCGCGCGCGCCGTGGCGTTTGCACCGCCGGGGCGTCGTCGCGCTGGCCAGCCTTGTCACGGCTGTGCTCAGCTGTGGTTGCTCGCTGATTCCGGCCTACGAGCGGCCGGTAGCGCCGGTCGCGGCGAGCTATCCCGCCTTTAATGCCGTGAGCACCAGTGATGCCGCTGCTGCCACAGTGCCGTGGCAGCAGTTTTTTACTGACCTGCGCCTGCAGCAGCTGATTGCGCTGGCGCTAGAGCACAACCGTGATTTGCGGGTGGCGGTGCTCAATATCGAGCAGGCGCGCTCGCAGTACCAAGCCACACGGGCCAGCCAATTGCCCGCTGTAAACGGGGTCATCACCGGCTCGCGCACCCCAGGCCTGAGCCAAAACAGCATCAACAGCGTGTACAGCGCTGGCTTGCAGGTCAGCGCCTATGAGCTTGACTTTTTTGGCCGTGTGGCCAGCCTCAAAGAGCAGGCCCTGGGCCAATACCTCGCCACCGAAGAGGGCCGTAAAACTGCCCAGATCAGCTTGATTGCACAGGTTGCCACTACCTACCTGGCCGTTTTGGCGGACGAGGAGCTGCTGGACATCACCCGCCGCACCTTGGACAGCCGGGAAGAATCGCTCAAGCTGGCCAAGCTGCGCTTTGACAACGGCGTGACCTCTGAGCTGGACTACCGCCTGGTCGAGTCGCTGCTGGAGGCGGCGCGCTTTGCTTATGCGCAGCAGCAACGCCAGCGCCTGTTGGATGACAACGCCTTGACGTTGCTGGTTGGACAGCCCTTGCCGCCTACCGGGGCCAATTTACTGCCGGTGCCTACCGCACTCAGGCCTGCCTTGGGCGTGGAGGCCAGCGCCGTGTCGCTGGTGCAGGTCCAACCGATGGCCGACGTGCCCGCAGGCCTGCCGTCTGATTTGCTCGCCAGCCGGCCCGACATTCGCCAGGCTGAGCAGTTGCTGCTGGCGGCCAACGCCAACATAGGCGCGGCACGGGCAGCTTTTTTCCCGAAAATCGCCTTGACAGTACAAGCAGGCAGTGCCAGCAGTCATTTAAGCGATTTGTTTAAGACCGGCTCTTGGGGCTGGACGCTGGCGCCCCAGTTACTGGTGCCTATTTTTGACGCTGGGCGTAATCGGGCGAGTCTGGCGGCGGCCAAAGCGCAGCGAGATATCGCTGTGGCCCAGTACGAAAAGTCAATTCAAACCGCATTTCGTGAAGTAGCCGACGCACTGGCGAGCCGTGCCACGCTTGGCAACCAACTGCGGGCCAGCCAAGCGCAGGTCAACGCCGAGACGGTGCGGTTGCGTCTGGCACGCCTGCGTTACGACAGCGGTGCCGCCAGTTATTTAGACGCTTTGGATGCCCAGCGCTCGCTGTTCTCGCTGCAGCAGGCCTTGGTGCAAACCCGTTTGCTGCAGTTGCAAAACCAGGTGACGCTCTACAAGGCTTTGGGCGGCGGTTGGACAGACGCCAGCCTGCTGGCGGCAACACCCTGAGTAGCTGGCGCCGCGACAGGCTAATAACGCTACTCAAAGCATAGCTGCCGAAGGTGTAAAAACAACGGCCAGAGGTGTATTTGGCTCGTTTTCCGCTTCAAAACAGGTTTGAGCCGGTGCCCAATGATGCAGACCTGTTTGTCCGGGTTTCTTAATCGCATTTTTGGCGTATTTTTAGCGAAAATTGGCTCTAGCCGTTGTTTTTACTGCCTTAGCTGCTATAAAAACAGGAGCTCTACTACGGCTGCCGGTTCGCTGAGCCAGCGTCTGGCGGCCGCTTGCAGTCTGGCTGGCTCGCTGGTGCTGACCAAGCGAGTTATGCCAGGCGCCGCAGCTGCTGTTGGCAGCAACCCCGCTGCCAACAGCAGCCGCGCGGTTTGCCGGGCGACCGCTGGGCCGGTGTCGATCAACCGCACCCGAGGGCCAGCCAGTGTTTGCAGGCAGTCGCTGGCAAACGGGTAGTGGGTGCAGCCCAGTACCAGCGTGTCAAATTGGCCCGGTTGCGAGCCAAACCGGCCCGCCCCACCCAACGCCGCCAGATAACGGGCGCACAAGTGCGCCGCAGCTGCCATGTCGCCGGTGTCAGCGGCTTGCTCAATGGCGCTAGCCAGCCCGTCACAGGACTGCAGGGCAAAGTAGGCTTTGTCCTGCAAATCGCCAAGCAGGGCGTTGAACTTGGCGCTGGCCAGTGTGCTGCGGGTTGCCATCACCGCAATATGGCCGGTCTGGCTGGTAGCCACCGCCGGGCGCAAGGCTGGCTCGACACCAACGATGGGCAAGCCGGGATACTTTGCCCGCAGCGGCGCAATAGCGGCTGCCGTGGCGGTGTTGCAGGCGATGACCAGCGCGTCGATACGCTGGCTAATCAACCAGGCGCTGACGGTGTGCGCGCGCGCTGCCACATGGTCGTTGCCGCGCTCGCCATATGGTGCATGGCCGCTGTCCGCCACATAAATCAGGTGGTGGCCAGGCAATGCAGCGCGCAGCGACCTGAGCACGCTCAGGCCGCCGACACCACTGTCAAACACACCCAGACGGGGTTGGGACGGGCTTGTCACAAGCGGCGTAGCCGACTGGGTTGGCGGCTCAGGCGCTTTTCACCACAATGGTTTTGTACTCGCCAGTAGCGATTTTTTTTTGCCACTCGGCGGGCCCGGTAATGTGGGCGCTGGTGCCGCCAGAGTCCACCGCCACCGTCACCGGCAGGTCCACCACATCAACCTCGTAAATCGCTTCCATGCCCAGGTCGGCAAAGCCCACCACTTGCGCGTGCTTGATGGCTTTGGACACCAGGTAGGCGGCACCACCCACGGCCATAAGGTAGGCACTTTTGTGCTTTTTGATGGCTTCAATGGCAACAGGGCCGCGCTCGGCTTTGCCCACCATGCTGATCAAGCCGGTTTGCGACAGCATCATGTCGGTAAAGCCGTCCATGCGGGTGGCAGTGGTCGGACCAGCGGGGCCAACCGCCTCGCCGGCCACTGGGTCGACTGGGCCGACGTAGTAGATCACTCGGTTGGTGAAGTCAACCGGCAACGGCTCGCCTTTGGCCAGCAGGTCGGCAATGCGTTTATGGGCGGCGTCGCGGCCGGTCAGCATTTTGCCGTTGAGCAGCAGCGTCTGGCCGGGCGTCCAGCTGGCGACTTCTTCTTTGGTCAGCGTATTCAGGTCAACTTTTTTGCTTTTGACATAGTCGGGCGTCCAGTTGACGTCAGGCCAGGTGTCAAGTGACGGCGGCGTCAGGTACACCGGGCCACTGCCATCCATCACAAAGTGGGCGTGGCGGGTGGCGGCGCAGTTCGGAATCATGGCTACCGGCTTGCTGGCGGCGTGGGTCGGGTACATCTTGATTTTGACGTCAAGCACAGTCGTTAAACCACCTAAGCCTTGGGCGCCAATGCCCAGCGCATTGACCTTTTCAAACAGCTCCAAGCGCAGCGCCTCGACTTTGCTTAGCGCCCCTGCCGTAGCGGCTTTGGCCTGCAACTCGTACATGTCCAGGTCGTCCATTAGGCTTTGCTTGGCCATTAACACGGCTTTTTCGGCCGTACCGCCAATGCCAATGCCCAACATGCCAGGCGGGCACCAGCCGGCGCCCATGGTGGGGACCGTTTTGAGTACCCAGTCGACGATGTTGTCGCCGGGGTTCAGCATGGCGAGCTTGCTTTTGTTTTCACTGCCGCCGCCTTTGGCCGCAACGGTGACTTCTACCGTATTGCCTGGCACTAACTCGGTAAAAATAACCGCAGGCGTGTTGTCTTTGGTGTTTTTCCGGTCGAACTGTGGGTCGGCCACAACAGAGGCGCGTAAGGTGTTGTCCGGGTGGCTGTAGCCCCGGCGCACGCCCTCGTTGATGGCGTCGTCCACGCTTGCGGTGAACCCATCCCAGCGCACGTCCATACCGATTTTTAAAAACACGTTGACGATGCCAGTGTCCTGACAAATTGGCCGATGGCCTGTAGCGCTCATTTTGCTGTTGGTCAAAATTTGGGCAATGGCATCTTTCGCGGCGGGGCTTTGTTCGGCCTCATAAGCGCGTGCGAGGTGGGCAATGTAGTCGGCCGGGTGGTAGTAGCTGATGAACTGCAATGCGGCAGCCACCGACTCAATTAAGTCGGCTTGTTTGATGGTGGTGAGCGTGGGAGTAGCGCGGGCGACGTTAGATTGGGTCATGAAGAAGGGCAGGTCTTGTTTTTAGGCTAACGTGATTATCCCCCTGGGTACGGCGCTGTCAGAGCAGCTCGGCGGTGCGCTGGTCATGTCGCAGGCCCAGCGCCCGGTTTGGCCCTTCGCTACCCTTGTGGGGCCATGTTCGCGCGCGCTGTCGCTGTTGGCTGACGCCCTGGCGCGCCTCATTTGGGCATACTCAAGGGCTACACCCTTGCACTGAGGCTTTTTGTAATGAACCCTCTGAACGCTACCCGCACCGAGCGCGACACGATGGGCCCGCTTGAGGTTCCAGAGCACCGGCTGTGGGGCGCGCAAACCCAACGGTCGCTCCAAAACTTTGCCATCTCGGGCGAGCAACAGCCACGCGAAATCATCCGGGCGTTGGTGCAAATCAAGCGTTCGTCGGCCCGGGTTAACCAGGCGCTGGGCTTGTTAACAAACGCTAAAGCGAACGCGATTGTGGCGGCTGCTGATGAGGTGGTGGCGGGCCATCATGGCGATGAGTTTCCGCTGGTGGTCTGGCAAACCGGCTCGGGCACGCAAACCAATATGAACGTCAATGAGGTGCTGGCCAACCGCGCCAGCCAGATCATGGGCGGTGCGCTTGGCCAGAGCCGGTTGGTACACCCCAATGACGACGTGAACCGTAGCCAGTCGTCTAACGACGTTTACCCGACCGCAATGCATGTGTCGGCGGTACAGGCCGTCACGCAGCAACTGTTGCCTGCAATGGCGCGGCTGCGCTGCACGTTGGCGAACAAGTCCAGTGCCTTTGCTGACATTGTCAAAATTGGCCGTACCCATCTGCAAGACGCTACCCCGCTGACGTTGGGCCAGGAGTTCTCGGGCTATGTGGCTCAGCTAGATCACGGCATGCGCCATTTGAACGCAGCGCTGCCGCACCTTTATGAGCTAGCGCTCGGCGGCACCGCCGTAGGTACCGGACTGAACGCGCCCACGGGCTATGCCGAGCAGGTGGCCGCCGAGTTAGCCACACTCACTGGCCTGCCTTTCGTGACCGCGCCCAACAAATTTGAAGCACTGGCTAGCGCGGATGGCTTGGTTCACGCCCACGGGGTTTTGAAAACTGTGGCCGCCAGCTTGATGAAAATAGCCAACGACGTGCGCTGGCTGGCCAGTGGTCCCCGCAGCGGCATTGGCGAGTTAAGCCTGCCCGAAAATGAGCCAGGCTCGTCCATCATGCCGGGCAAAGTCAACCCCACCCAGTGCGAGGCCATGACCATGCTGTGCGCCCAGGTGTTTGGCAATGACGTGGCCATTAACTTTGGTGGCGCGTCTGGCAACTTTGAGCTCAATGTGTTTCGTCCCTTGATAGCCCACAACTTTTTGCAAAGCGTGCGGCTGCTGGCCGATGGGATTGTGAGTTTTAACGACCACTGCGCCGTGGGCATTGAGCCGAGGCGCGAGCGCATTGCGCAGCTGGTGGCCGGCTCACTGATGCTGGTGACAGCGCTAAGCCCGCACATCGGCTATGACAAAGCTGCTGCGATAGCCAAAAAGGCCCACAAAGACGGCAGCAGCTTGCGTGAGGCGGCGCTGGCGTCAGGCTTTATCAGTGGCGCGCAGTTCGATGCTTGGGTGGTGCCCGGCAGCATGGTGGGCCGATAGCAGTTCAGTGCTATCATAATAGTAGCAAAGTATGAAGTTAATATAACGGCCATAGGCTGTTTTAGCGCTTAAAACAGCGTTGGATTGCCCTTGGTATGCTGCTGCCGGCCAGCCATGCTGCTGTGTCACCTTGAAAAAATTTTTTATGCTCAACAGCGCCCGTTTGAAGTTCAACCAGCTTAGCCGCTCGCCCTCCTTGAGCGCCCTGGTGCTGGTGGCGGCGGCGGTGCTAGCGCTGGCGATCAGTAACTCACCGTTAGGTCACTGGTATGCGAAGGTGCTGCTGTGGCCAGGCGAGTTGCGCGTAGGGCCTGCCGATTCAGCATTTGGGCTGGTGTTGTCCAAGTCGTTGCTGCACTGGGTCAATGAGCTGTGGATGGCGGTGTTCTTTTTTCTGGTGGGGCTGGAGATCAAACGCGAACTGCTTGAGGGCCAGCTAGCGTCATTGAGCCAGGCCTTGTTGCCCGCCGGTGCCGCGTTGGGCGGCATGGTGTTGCCCGCATTGATTTATGCCGCCATCAATTGGGGTGACCCGGTGGCCTTGCGCGGCTGGGCGATTCCTGCAGCAACAGACATTGCGTTTGCGCTGGGCATTTTGGTGTTGCTGGGCAGCCGGGTGCCGGCCTCGCTGAAAGTGTTTTTGACAGCCGTCGCCATCATTGATGACTTGGGCGCCATCGTGATCATTGCGCTTTTTTATACCCGTCAGCTGTCACTGGCCGCGCTGATGGGCGCGGCGTTGGGCTGGGCGGTGCTCATTGGCATGAACCGCGCCAAGCTCATGTCGGTGGGGCCGTACATTGCGGTGGGTTTGGTGGTGTGGCTGTTGGTGTACAAGTCAGGCATTCATGCTACTTTAGCCGGTGTCGCTACTGCCTTGACGATTCCCTTGAAGGATGCCGGCGGCGGCTCGCCGCTCAAAAAAGCTGAGCACGCTTTGCAGCCGTGGGTCGCGTTTGTGGTGCTGCCAGTGTTTGCTTTTGTCAATGCGGGTGTGGCGTTGCAGGGGCTTAAGTGGGGCACGTTATTGGCTACGGTACCGCTTGGCATCACCGCCGGTCTGCTGGTGGGCAAGGCCGCTGGCGTGTTTGGCGCGGGTTGGCTGCTGATTCGCTTTTCGGCGGCAGCACTGCCCAGCCGGGCTAGCTGGGCGCAGTTTTTTGGGGTCTGTGTGCTGTGCGGTGTGGGCTTTACCATGAGCCTGTTCATCGGCGCTCTGGCATTTTCAGGGCAAGGCACCGCCTACGACACTGAAGTCAAGCTCGGGGTGCTCTGCGGCTCCCTGCTGTCGGCGCTGACGGGTGCGGCGCTGCTACTGACAAGCAAGCCCCAGCAGTTTGAGCAGGCTGTGCAAAGCCCACGCCCATAGCTTAGTGTTTGCCCTCGCCAATGCCCGACATGATTTTGTCGGTGTAAGCAATGGCCATGGCAGACAACAAAAATGCAATGTGTATCACTGTTTGCGCAATTAACACCCGGTCGGCGTAGTTGTCGGCGTTGATAAAGGTTTTGAGCAAGTGAATCGAGCTGATGCCAATGATGGCTGTGGCCAGCTTGACCTTGAGCACCGAGGCGTTTACGTGGCTTAGCCACTCGGGCTGGTCGGGGTGGCCTTCGAGGTCCATCCGGCTGACAAAGGTTTCATAGCCGCCCACAATTACCATGATCAGCAGGTTGGAGATCATCACCACATCAATTAGGGCCAGCACCACCAGCATGATCACGGTTTCATTGAGCGTGACGATGGGCAGGCTGGTTTTGTAGCCAATGCTGGTGATCAGCGCTTGCAACGCCGTCTGGCTGCCAAAGGCGGCTTCAACTAAATGCACCAGTTCCACAATGAAATGCACGACATACACCGCTTGCGCGGCAATCAGCCCAAGATAAAGCGGCAGCTGCAACCACCGGCTGGCAAAAATCAGGCGAGGCAGCGGGCGAAGAGGTGCAAATTTAGAAGGCGTTGGTTCTGTCATGGCAAGTGGACAATCAAAAAAGCGGTTGGACGAAATTGGCATGGAGTGCCGGCAGGGCGCGGTGGCCAGAGCACTGCCAGTCAGTGGCTTGTAAGTGCGTGCGGTGACAGTTGCAGCCAAGCACCACCGCATTGATGAACTCCCGGAGACCCACATTATGAGCACCGCAGCGCCGCAGCCCTCCGCCCAAATTCAGTCCATGCTGGTAGAAAACCGTGTTTTCTACCCCAGCGACACCGCCCGAAGGGCTGCGCGTATCTCCGGTATGCACGCCTATAACGCCTTGTGCAGTCAAGCCAGCACTGACTTTGAAGGTTTCTGGTCTGGTTTGGCGCGTGAGCATCTGAGCTGGAAAAAACCGTTTACCGAGGTGCTTGACGAGCGCAATCCGCCGTTCTTCAAGTGGTTTGCCGATGGCGAGCTGAACGCTTCATTCAATTGTCTGGACCGTCACCTAGGCACCCCGACCGAGCACAAAAACGCGATTATTTTTGAAGGTGACGACGGCCAAGTAAGCCATGTCACCTACAGGCAGCTGTACGCCAAGGTTTGCCAATTTGCCAGTGCGCTCAAAGCTATGGGCATCCAAAAAGGCCAGAGGGTCGTCATTTACATGCCGATGACGGTTGAAGGCGTAGTGGCCATGCAGGCGTGCGCGCGCATTGGGGCGACCCACTCGGTAGTGTTTGGCGGTTTTTCAGCCAAGGCCCTGCAAGAGCGCATTCAAGATGCCGGTGCGGTCGCGGTCATCACCGCCAACTACCAACTGCGCGGCGGCAAGGAGTTGCCCTTGAAAGCCATCGTCGATGAGGCTCTGGCTCTGGGCGGCTGTGAGTCCATCAAGAACGTGATCGTCTATCAGCGCACGTCCACGCGCTGCAATATGGTCGATGGCCGTGACCAGTTTATGCACGATGTGGCAGCGGCAGCCGATGCCCTGTGTGAGCCCGAGTTTGTTGGCGCAGAGCATCCGCTGTTTATTTTGTACACCTCCGGCTCCACCGGCAAACCCAAGGGCGTGCAGCACAGTACCGGTGGCTACTTGCTATGGGCCAAGGTCACCATGGACTGGACGTTTGACCTGCAGCCTGCCGACATATTTTGGTGCACCGCCGACATCGGCTGGATCACCGGCCACACTTATGTAGCCTACGGCCCGCTGGCAGCGGGTGCCACACAGGTTATTTTTGAGGGTATTCCGACCTTTCCGAACGCTGGCCGGTTTTGGCAAATGATCGAGCGCCACAAAGTGTCGATTTTCTACACCGCGCCTACCGCCATCCGCTCGTTAATCAAAGCAGCTGAAGCGGATGAAAAAGTGCATCCTCGCCGGTCAGACCTGAGCAGTCTGCGTATTTTGGGCTCAGTCGGTGAGCCCATCAACCCCGAAGCCTGGATGTGGTACTTCAAAAACATCGGCGGCGAGCGCTGCCCGGTAGTGGACACCTTCTGGCAAACCGAGTCCGGCGGTCACATGATGGCCCCCATGCCGGGTGCCACACCACTGGTGCCCGGCAGCTGCACACTGCCACTGCCCGGCATCATGGCGGCAATCGTGGACGAAACCGGCAAAGAGCTGCCCAACGGATCAGGCGGCTTACTGGTGGTAACGCGCCCTTGGCCTTCGATGATCCGCAACATTTGGGGCGACCCGGAACGCTTCAAAAAAACTTATTTCCCTGAAGAGATGGGCGGCCATATTTACCTCGCCGGTGACGGCGCAGTGCGCAGCAGCGCAAGTGCTCCCGGCGGCGTTGACAACGGCTACTTCCGCATTACCGGCCGCATCGACGACGTGCTCAACGTGTCAGGCCATCGAATGGGCACAATGGAAATCGAATCAGCCTTGGTGGCACATTCCACCTTGGTCGCAGAGGCCGCCGTGGTTGGCCGGCCTGACGAGCTGACGGGCGAAGCCATCGTGGCGTTCGTGGTCCTCAAGCGCGCACGGCCTACCGGCGAGGAGGCCAAAGCGATTGCCAAAGAATTACGCGACTGGGTCGGCAAGCAAATTGGCCCGATTGCCAAGCCAAAAGACATTCGCTTTGGCGACAACCTGCCTAAAACTCGCAGCGGCAAAATCATGCGCCGCCTGTTGCGCGGAATTGCCAAGGGAGAGGCGTTGACGCAGGACACCTCAACGCTGGAGAACCCAGCGATTTTGGAGCAACTGGCTGAAAACCTATAAGCAACTTTGCGGCGCGAGCCGCGAGGCCCACTGCAAAGCCCGCCGTCGGCCGGCTTTGCGATAGTCGGCTCTGGGACTGCAGCGTTTGCTACAGCGGCTTTACTTTTGCGCCAGAACCCAGGCGACCAGCTTTTGTGCATCGGCTGGGCTAACTTGTGGATTGGCCGGCATCGGCACCGCACCCCACACCCCGCCACCGCCTTTCATAACCTTATTTGCCAGCTTCTCGGGCGCGTCCGCTTGACCGGCATACTTTGCTGCGATGTCTTTGTATGACGGGCCCACCAGCTTGTTGGCCACCGCGTGACAGGCCATACAGTTTTTGGATGCGGCCAGCGCCATGTCAGCCAGTGCGGGCGTGCTGAGCGCAAAAACAGCCGCCAGGCAAGAAGCAATCGACAGTGAGCGTTTCATGAGGAGTCCTTTTGAAAAAGCTGTTCAGCCCAAGCGTTGCAGGCGGGTGCTTGGAGTACAGTGACACCGGTCGAATTGTAGTTAGCCAGCTTGACCCGGTGGTGCCGGGGACTTCCCAGCGGCGCTGGGCTTTGCAGGGCAATATTTCCCCACCAACCAGGACACTACCATGCTGTTTTTATTCGCCGGTCTTGCGGCCATGGCACTCAAATACCTAGAGGTCGGGCTGTTTGCGACGCTGAGCTGGTGGACCACGTTAATTCCTTTTGGTTGCGCTACGCTTTGGTGGTGGTTTGCCGACGCTTCCGGTTATACCAAACGACGCGAAATGGCCAAAATGGACAAACGTCGGCAAAAGCGCATCAACAAACACCGTGACGCAATGGGAATGCTGTCGAAAAAGCGCAGGTAACAGGCCGCTACATTGAAAAAAAGGGGCGCGAAGCGCAGCTGCGTTTCGCGCCTTTTTTACTACGGATTTTGGCGCTGCCTGCGCCTGAGTGCTCAGTAGTTGTCTAGCACCGCGCCTTTGCTGGCGCTGGACGCGTTGAAGGCAAACTTGGCCTGAACGCCGCGGGTGTAGCGTGGCTTTGGTGCCAGCCAGCCTACTTTGCGCGCGGCCAAAATCTCGTCCGTCACATTGAGTTGCAGCAGCAGCTGACGCGCATCAATTGTGATCATGTCGCCTTCTTCGACAAAGGCAATGTTGCCGCCCGCTGCGGCCTCGGGTGCGACGTGGCCCACCACCATGCCCCAGGTGCCACCCGAAAAGCGTCCGTCGGTAATCAAGCCGACTGACTCGCCCAGGCCGGCACCAATCAGCGCGCCGGTCGGCGCCAGCATCTCGGGCATGCCGGGGCCGCCCTTGGGGCCTAAATAGCGCAGCACCATTACGTCACCCGCCTTGATTTTTCCGGCCAAAATGGCCGCCAGAGCGGACTGCTCGTCGTCAAAAACACGGGCTGGGCCGGTCATAACTGGGTTTTTCAAGCCAGTGATTTTGGCAACACAACCCTCGGGGCTCAAATTGCCTTTCAAGATGGCCAGGTGGCCCTGTGCGTACATTGGGTTGTCAATGGCGCGGATCACGTCCTGGTCGGCGCGAGGCGCGTCTGGCACGTCGCGGAGCACCTCGGCAACGGTTTTGCCTTCAATCGTTATGCAGTCGCCATGCAGCAAGCCAGCGACTAGCAGCGTTTTCATGACCTGCGGAATACCACCCGCGCGGTGCAGGTCCACGGCCAAGT
>JAYULP010000110.1:0-5556 GCA_043763445.1 Polaromonas sp. | reverse complement strand
GCCGAGTTGCTGGCCTGGGCACCCAACGGCGTGGCAGTCGGCAAACAAGTCTGGGTGGGCCTGCAGCTGACGCATCAAAACGAGTGGCACACCTACTGGAAAAACGCCGGTGACTCAGGGCTCAGCACAACGCTGGACTGGCAGTTGCCCGCCGGCGTTACAGCGGGTGACATTGCCTGGCCGACGCCGAAAAAAATTCCGCTTGGCACACTGGCTAACTACGGCTATGAAGGCACAGTGCTGTTGCCGGTGCCGCTCACCGTGGCCAACACCTTCAACGCAGCGCAGTTAAACCTCTTGCTCCACGCCAGCTGGCTGGTGTGCCGCAAAGAATGCATTCCCCAGTCCGGCGACTTTGCGCTGAGCCTGCCCGCCAACAGCTCAACAGCGGCCAGCAGCGCTGCGTTTGCCGCCACCTTTGCGGCCACGCCCATAGCCACAGCAGCGGGGCGCAGCACGGTGGTGGTCGCCGGCCAGGCGTTGACGGTCTCGCTCACCAGCTTGCCCGCAGCGCTGCAAGGCAAAACGCTGGCGGTCTACCCAGAAACCGGCGCGATTACCGAGCCGGCTGCCGCTTACCCGCAGGGCTGGGCTAACGGCGTGTGGACGGCGTCGCTGCCGCTGTCGGCCCAACGCACGGCTAGCCCCGCCAGGTTGAGCTTGGTTGTGGCCCAAGGCAAGGACGCTGCGCGCTTGGACTTGCCAGTTACCGGCGTCTGGCCGCCGGCCATCCCGCCCGCGCCGGTGTCGCCCGCGCTGGCCGCTGCACTTGCGGCCAATACCTTGCCCGGGGCAACCGCGGGGCAGCCGGGCAGCGCGCTAGCCGTGCCGATTACTTTTTGGGCGGCATTGCTCGGCGCGCTAGTCGGCGGCATGATTTTGAACCTGATGCCCTGCGTGTTTCCGGTGCTGGCCATCAAAGTGGTGGGCTTTGTGAAAGTGCAAGACCAGCGGAGCCGGGCGCGCTGCGGGCTGGCCTACAGCGTGGGCGTCATGCTGTCGTTTTTGGCGCTGGGTGCCTTGCTGCTGGGCTTGCGGGCGGCGGGCGAATCGCTGGGCTGGGGCTTTCAGCTGCAAAGCCCGGCGGTAGTAGCCAGCTTGGCCGTGCTGTTCACACTGATGGGCCTGAACCTGGCGGGGCTGTTCGAGTTTGGTCATTTTTTGCCGAGCCGCATCGCCAGTGTGCAGGCGAAAAACCCAACGGTTGATGCCTTGTTGTCAGGTGTTCTTGCCACAGCAATTGCTTCGCCCTGCACCGCGCCTTTCATGGGGGCCTCGTTAGGGTTTGCAGTGGGCTTGCCAGCGGTGCAGGCGCTGGCCATTTTTGGAGCCATTGGCATGGGCATGGCGTTGCCGTACCTGGTAGCGAGCACCGTGCCCGCTGTTGCGCGGGCTTTGCCGCGTCCCGGCGCGTGGATGGTGACATTTAAGCAGTCGATGGCGTTTCCGATGTTTGCCACGGTGGCCTGGCTGGTGTGGGTGCTGGGCCAGCAAAACGGCATTGACGGTGCCGGCGCGCTGCTGGGCCTGCTGGTGCTGCTGGCACTGGCGCTGTGGGCCTTGAGCCTTACCGGCAGAACACGCACCATTTTTGCTGCACTTTCAATAGCAATGTTGGCAGCGGGAGTCTGGGCAATCGGTGCAAATGTGCTTAAAACTCCCGACACTACCGCCGTTTCAAATGCGCCCGGCACGCGCTGGCAGACCTGGGCTCCGGGCCGGGTGGAGCAACTCACAGCCGAGGGCCACAGCGTGTTTGTTGACTTCACCGCCGCGTGGTGTGTGACCTGTCAATACAACAAAAAAACCACGCTGGCCAATGCCGACGTGCTGGGCGACATTGACGCAAAAAAAGTGGTGCTGCTGCGCGCCGACTGGACCCGGCGCGACCCCGCCGTGACCGCCGCGCTGAGCCAGCTGGGCCGCAGCGGCGTGCCGGTGTATGTGCTCTACAAGCCCGGCCGCGCGCCGGTCGTGTTGTCAGAAGTGCTGTCGGTGGGCGATGTGCGGGCCGAGTTAGCCAAGCTGTGAGAGCGGCGCAGCCGCTAAGCTCAGCACAAACGCCAAGTCAACATTTCATTGAGCCAAGTCATTGGGCTTAATGAGTGGGCCTAATGAACAAGGGCTGTGCCGCCGCATCACAAAAAGTTACCCGGCTAACGGTTTGAAGACGCAGCGCCGACACGGCCCGCCTAGGTAGACGGGCGCCATTGCCAACGGCGCGCAGGCCGTGTAGCGCCAGCGGGCCACCACCCAACCCGGGGCCGCACCACCAACCGGGCGGCCGCCTAAAAGTTGACCGCTGTTTGTGCCTGTTCGCGCGGCCATACCAGCCGCACCAAAAGAGCGCTTGCAGGCACCTGAGACAATGCCGCGATGTTCGCACCCCTTCAAAACGACACTTTTTTGCGCGCCTGCCTGCGGCAAGCCACTGCCTACACCCCTGTCTGGCTGATGCGCCAGGCCGGCCGCTATTTGCCGGAATACCGAGCCACACGCGCCAAAGCGGGCAGCTTTATGGGTCTGGCCACCAACACCGACTACGCCACTGAGGTGACGCTGCAGCCGCTGGAGCGATTTGCGCTTGATGCCGCCATTTTGTTCAGCGACATCCTGACGATTCCCGACGCCATGGGTCTGGGCTTGTCGTTTGCGCTGGGCGAAGGCCCAAAGTTCGCTCATGTGGTGCGCGACGAGGCCGCCGTGGCCAAGCTCGGCGTGCCAGACATGAACAAGCTGCGCTATGTCTTTGACGCTGTCACCTCGATCCGCCGAGCGCTCAATGGCCGCGTGCCGCTGATCGGCTTTTCGGGCAGCCCCTGGACGCTGGCCTGCTATATGGTCGAGGGCGCCGGCAGTGACGACTACCGGCTGGTCAAAACCATGCTTTATCAGCGCCCCGACCTGCTGCACCGCATGCTGGCGATCAACGCCGACTCGGTTGCCGCCTACCTCAATGCCCAGATTGAAGCGGGAGCACAGGCCGTGATGATTTTTGACAGCTGGGGCGGCGTGCTGGCCGATGCGGCTTTTCATGCGTTCAGCCTGGCCTACACCGCCCGGGTGCTGAGCCAGCTCAAACGCTGCCATGACGGCGCAATCATTCCGCGCCTAGTGTTTACCAAAGGCGGCGGACTGTGGCTTCAGGCCATGGGCCAGCTCGACTGCGAAGTGCTGGGCCTGGACTGGAGCGTGAACCTCGGCCGCGCCCGAGCGCAGGTCGGCCACGCCATGGCGCTGCAAGGCAACCTGGACCCCAGCGTACTGTTTGCCAACGCCGCCCAAATTCAAGCCGAGGCCATTGGCGTGCTGGACAGCTTTGGCGCGCCGCACATCGACACCCGCACCACCGGGCCAACCCACATCTTTAACCTCGGCCACGGCATCAGCCAGTTCACACCCCCCGACAGCGTGTCGGCACTGGTGCAGGCCGTGCACAGCCACTCACGCAGCCAACGCGCCGCTGCCCACGCCGCGCTGCGCCCGCTTGTTTAAGCCCGTTTATGCCCACGCCCAGCGGTATTTTTGCGCTCTGTGCCCACCTGCCACTGCGCCGGCACTGGCAGGCGTTTTTCAAGCGCGCTGGCGCAATAAAGCCGGTTGCTAGCACAAAAAAACCAGCTGCCGTTCAGACTTATGCACAAAATATGTGCTGCGGCACAACTGGCAGGACCAGGTGCCGCAATGCCCGCTATCAATGCGGTAGCACCTGTAAGTTGTTGATTTGTATAGAAACTTGGAATTGCTTTTTTTCCGGGCATTCTAGAAAAAGCCTTGATTTACGGGCCTTTGGAGCCGCTCAAGGCAATCTATCAACAAAGTTATCCACAGAAAACTGGGACATCTGTAAAGCGCCTAAAAATCAACGACTTAGCGCGGCCTCTGGGTCTGGACCATGGGCTGAGCCGCCCAGGTCCTGCGCGCGATGACCGTCGAGCTTGCGGTGCTCGTTGCCACACCGGCGCACAGCAACATCGCCGGTGCGCTCACCTACCTGCACGACCACCCGCTTGAGCCGGGCACGCTGGTGCGGGTACCGCTTGGCCAGCGTGAGGTGCTGGGGGTGGTTTGGACCGCTGCCGCGGGCGCCCCGCTGCTGGACGCCGCCAGCTTGCGCCCGATTGCCAGCGTGCTGCAGGGCTTGCCGCCGCTGAGCCTGGCCTGGCAGCAGCTGGTGGCTTTTACCGCTACTTACTACCAACGCTCGTTGGGCGAAGTAGCGCTGGCCGCCTTGCCACCGCCACTGCGTGACATCACAGCCGTACAGCTGCAACGCCGGCTGAACAAGCCCCCTGGCCTGGCCAAAGCTGCCAAATTGACAAAAATTAAGTCAAATCAGACGCTGGCCGCCGGTTTAACATGCCAGACAGCTATTGATTCAGTAGCAGCACTGAACCGCCCGCCGAGCCACCCGCTGCCCACGCTCAGCCTGCAGCAAGCCGAGGCTCTGCGCCTGTTTGCGCTGGACAGCCGGCCGGCACTGCTGTTTGGTGCCACCGGCAGCGGCAAGACCGAGGTGTATTTACGGGCCGCCGCCCAGGTGCTGGACGACGACCCGGCCGCCCAAGTGCTGGTGATGGTGCCGGAGATCAATCTCACGGCGCAACTGCAGTGCCGCTTTGAGAGCCGTTTTGCGCACTTCGGCCCCGCGCAGGTGGTGGCGTTGCACAGCGGCTTGACGCCGGCCCAGCGCCTGAAAAGCTGGCTCGCCGCGCACCACGGGCAGGCCCGGCTGGTGCTGGGCACCCGTATGGCAGTGCTGGCATCAATGCCGCAGTTGCGGCTGATCGTGGTCGACGAAGAGCATGACCCCAGCTACAAACAGCAAGAAGGTGCACGCTACTCTGCGCGTGACCTCGCAGTAATGCGTGCCAAGCTGCAAAGCGCCAACGACGCATTGCCCTGCCGGGTGCTGCTAGGCTCGGCCACCCCGTCGCTCGAGAGCTGGCACAGCGCCCTGAGCGGGCGCTACCAGCGGCTGAACATGGCCGAGCGCGTTGGCAGCATCAACGCGGCTTCAGCGGGTGCGCTGCCCACGGTACGCCGCATCGACATGCGCCAGCAAAGCCGCCACTGCGTGGTAGCGCCGCCGCTGCTGGCCGCCATTGAAGGGCGGATTGCACGCGGCGAGCAGTCACTGATTTTTTTGAACCGCCGGGGCTACGCGCCGGTACTGGCCTGCGCTGACTGCGGCTGGAAAAGTGGCTGCCCGCACTGTAGCGCTTTGCGCGTGTTCCATAAAATTGACCGCACCCTGCGCTGCCACCACTGCGGCTTTACCGCGCGGGTGCCACACGCTTGTCCGGCCTGCGGCAACATTGACATCGCCCCTATTGGGCGTGGAACCGAGCGGCTGGAAGAACACCTCGCCCAACTGCTGGCCGGCGTGAGCCGCCCCAACGGCGGCCCGGTGCGCATTGCCCGCATTGACGCCGACACCACCCGGCTCAAAGGCACGCTGGACTCGCAACTCGCCAGCGTACACGCGGGCGAGGTGGATGTCTTGGTGGGCACGCAAATGATTGCCAAGGGCCACGACTTTCGCCACATTACCCT
>JAYULP010000109.1:0-2249 GCA_043763445.1 Polaromonas sp. | reverse complement strand
CCACCGAGAGCTGACATCACATTTTTAAAACCACAGGGTAAGGGCAAACATGATAAAAAAAACGGCTTTCTTGGCACTGATCAGCGTGCTCACCGCTTGCGGTGGCGGCGGCGGCAGCAGCGGTGGTAACGCCTCGCCGCCAGTACTGTTTGCTGACAGTGTGGCGGGCCAATGTGCAGCGCCGCGTGCCAACAGCGTGCTTAACCCGTCGACCGGACTTGCTTACGGCGACCGTCAAGGCTCATTGACAAGCGAAAAGTTGTGGATTCGCCGCTTTGTTGACGAAACTTATCTTTGGTATGACGAGGTGGTGGCTCAAGACCCGGCGTTGTTCACCGTTGGCGCGGCCGCGTTTTTTGTTGAGCCGTCCGACAACAGCCGCCGAGCGGTCACGCTGGGCACAAACCGCGAGGTGTTGACAACGTACTTCAACGGCTTGCGCTCGCTCCAGGTAACGCCATCCAGTCGGCCTAAAGACCGGTTTCACTTCACAATTCCGACCGACGTCTACACGGCGCAGTCCACCACTGGCGTTGCGACTGGTTTTGGCTTTGAGGTGGCCTTGCTTGCAAGCACACCACCGCGCAAAGCACTGGTGGCCTATACCGACCCCGGAACTGCGGCGGCGAGTAACGGCATCGGACGCGGTGCAGAATTTGTTAGCGTCAACGGCGTCAGCGTAGCCAATGGCAGCCCAACAGTGCTAAATGAGGGTTTGTTTTCGCCTACCAGCGGCAGTACTTACACTTTTGAAATTCGTGACCAAGGCAGCCTCACCACTCGCACGGTGGCCATGACTGCGGCTGCTGTAACCGCCGTGCCGGTACAAAACGTGCGTACCTTGGCAGCGCCAAACTCCAGCGTAGGCTACCTTTTGTTTAACGATCACATCGCCACTGCTGAAGCACAGCTGGTGGCCGCTGTAGTCCAGCTGAAAGCGGCCAACAACGGCGCAGGAATTTCCGACCTGGTGTTGGACATGCGCTACAACGGCGGTGGCCTGCTGTCCATTGCCAGCGAGTTAGCCTACATGGTGGCCGGATCCGGTAAAACCACAGGTCAGTTTTTTGAAAAATTGACATTCAACTCAAAAAATCCCTTTGGGCTGACGGAAGCCGAAAAAACCACCCCGTTTTATGCTGCAGCGCAGGGCTTTTCCAGTCCAAAAGGCCAGCTGTTGCCGCAGCTGGGCTTAAGTCGTGTGTTTGTTCTCACCGGGGCGGGAACCTGCTCGGCCAGTGAGTCGGTGATGAATGGTTTGGCTGGCGTTGGGGTGCAGGTCATCCAAATCGGTGCTACCACCTGCGGAAAGCCATATGGCTTTTTACCCCAAGACAATTGTGGTGAAACGTATTTCACTGTGCAGTTCAAAGGCGTGAACCAGCGCGGCTATGGTGACTATTCCGACGGTTTCGTGCCCGGCAGCACCGGCAGCCAGTTCGCAGGCTGCGTGGTAGCTGATGATTTCAGCAAAAACCTCGGTGACCCGGCAGAGGCGCGCCTGGCCTCGGCCTTGCAATTTCGCGCCACCGGCACTTGCGCGCCAGCGGTCGCTGCGGCCGCAGACACGGCCGCTTTTGTCAGCACCGTCGAGCCAGTGCTTCAGCGCAGCGTTATGCGCAGCAACCGATGGCTGTCGCTGCCGAGCGCTCTGCGTTAAACATAGCGTTGCCGGTTGTGGGGAGGGGCGTCCGCGAAGGCAGCGCTCAGGCCAGGGCTTACTTGGGTACTGCAACGGTGTAGTTCAGTGCCATGCGGCCACCGTCAATCACCAAGATTTCGCCAGTGATGTAGCTGGCAGCGTCGCTTGCCAAAAACGCTACTGCGTCGGCTACTTCGCTGGGCTGGCCCAAACGCAACATCGGTGTGCGGCTCATGACCGTGGCCTTGGCCTCTTCACTGGTCAACACCGCTTTGGCCGCTAGAGCAGTGGCAATCGTGCCTGGAGCGACGGCGTTGACCCGCACGCCCCTGCCGCTTAACGCCAACGCCATCACCCGCGTTAGCTGGTTAATACCGCCTTTGCTGACGTTGTAGCTCGCTAGGCTCGGCGTCGCTAGCATACCGTTGACCGAGCTCATGTTGATGATGCTGCCGCTGCCAAGTCGTGCCATCTCGCGGGCTACCGCTTGGCCCATTAAAAACGAGCCTTTCAGGTTGACCCGCAAAACTGCGTCGAAGTCCTCTTCGGTCATTTCAAGAAAATCCGCTGTTTTGAATATGCCGGCATTGTTGACCAGCACATCAAT
>JAYULP010000108.1:0-5584 GCA_043763445.1 Polaromonas sp. | reverse complement strand
CGGCATTGTCCGCCACCACAATTTTCATGGAACTGCCCAGCACAATTCCTTCAGTGACTTTTGCGCGGATGGTGTAGTCCTGGTAAGCAGGCAACGCTACGGCGGCCAAAATACCAATAATCGCCACAACAATCATCAACTCGATCAGGGTAAAACCCTTTTGAATAGAACGGTTCATTTAAAAACTCCTTGAAGATTACCAACACTCAACTCAAAAAAAGCAGGTCACTTTTTAGCTGACAAACCTGGTGGTTGCAGATAGCGTGCCAGCCAACAAATGGCTGGTTTGGCGTGATGTAGTTGGCAATCTACCCAAGGGTATTGACTTTTTTTGCTAACGGCCACCATGTGCATGACACTTTTGTCACCCAACGCCGGTTTGCGAGGACTCCAATAGGCCGCAGGCTGCGGATTTTCAGACCCCCGCTGCTGCTTAGAGCTCGGCCCTTACGCTGCGGCCGGCGGTCTGCGGCGGTGCTTGCTTGTGCGCTCCACGGCGCAGCTGTTGTGGCTAATCGCGGCGCTGTTGACTGCCATGGGTGGTTAGCCGGCGCTGCCGCTTAGCTTGCATGCGCCTGCCTTTCGATAAGCCCAGAGCAAGCGGGCAAACGGGCTATTACCTCGCCGGGTCGGCTTGGTAGTAGGGAGCAGGCCGGGCGGCAGCAACAGGTCGGGAGCTTGTAGGCCGGCATCGCTGCGGGTTTACCGCCTGACTGGCTCGATATTTTCAGTGCGGCAACGCGCCGCCGCGTGGCGCGCACCACGGCGCCGCAGCTGTTGCCAATTGGCGTGCAAGGGCTCACCAACTTGGTGGCTGTCAGGCGTTGTTGGGCGTTGTTGGGCGTTGTTGGGGGGCGAACCTACACCTCAAACTCTTGGCCGGCATGGAGCCATCGAATATCACGTTTTGGGTAAAAGTAGCTTGGGTGCGTTTGGTCAAACTGCTGAATTTCGTCCATGATGAGGTCGGTTTCAGCCGGTTTGGTGTGGGTAATGTAGATGGGGTAAGTGGCGGTTTCACGAATGAACGCCAGCTCGTCCGCCAGCGCGTCGGGAGACAGGTGCAGGCTTTTACGGGCCAGCTCGCTTTCGCGGTTGCTAAAAGCAGTTTCAATCACCAGCATGGCTACGTCGAGGCAATTAAGGCGTGCCCACAGTGCAGGATTGCGTTCAGTGTCGCCGGTAAAAACCCAACACTGACCGCCGCTGGCCGCACTGATGGCATACCCTGCTGCTGGCACGGTATGCACTGCAGGCAGCACTTCGATGTGCTTGCCCCCGAGCAAAAGGGTTTGGCCCACCGCTACCGGGTGAAAGCTGACAAACGGCGTGCGTGGGCAGGGAATAATGGAAAAGTCAGGCCAAATTACATTGTTGAAAATATGCGTTTTCAGCGCGGTAATCGTGCCTTGAAGTGCGTGAATCTGGATAGGGCAGGTTCGGTGCGCCGCAATAGCGTCCACCATCAACGGCAGCGCTGCAATATGGTCAAGGTGCGAGTGGGTTAGCACAACGTGGTTAATGCGGCGCATTTCAGCCAGCGTCAGGTCGCCAACGCCGGTTCCCGCATCGACCAACACATCGTGGTCAATCAGAAATGAGGTGGTTCTGCAGTCTTTGGCAATGGCGCCAGAGCAGCCCAATACGCGTATTTTCATGAAACTTTGCTACCTTCTTCTGCCGTGTTTGCTGTGTTTGCTGTGTTTGCTGTGTTTGCCACATTCGCTATGTTTGCCATGCGCTGCCGTCAGCGGAGCAGGGCTAGCTTGACTCGCAGCTCGCGCCGCTGCAACGCCCGGGCAACAGCGCCTGCACCCAGGCCGGATGTGACTTAACAGCTGGTCACACCGTCCCAGTCAGCCCGCATCGCCAACGCTTGCCTTGACCGTACCCGCTCGGCATACAGTTGGTAAAGGAATTTGTCGGCATTTAGGCTGTGTAAGTTAGACAAAAGCACAGTGCAAGCCGCCCATTGCTGCGCCCTGTATGCGGCCAAGGCCAGGGGCCACATTGCCAACTCTTGTGGCTGGTGCGCGCTGTGCGCCAGCGGCGTAAAAATGGTGACTGCGCGGTCTTTGCCTTTAACCCGCACACAGTCCAGCTCTTGCCATGAAAAGTCGGGGGCCAGCGCGCGCGTGGACTGGCTCACCACAATGTCGACACCGTAGGTAGCGGACAAGCCCTCAAGGCGCGCGCCGAGATTGACCTCGTCGCCAATCACGGTGTAGCTGCGGCGCAGCGCAGAGCCCATGTCGCCGACACACATGCTGCCGGAGTTCAGCCCAATACCGACACTGATTTCTGGCAAACCGAGCAGGCGGTGCTCCCGGTTGAGCTGGCGCACCGCTTGCGCCATTTCAACAGCGGCTTTCACCGCCAAATGAGCTTGGTCGGGCGCTTCGACAGGCGCACCCCAAAACGCCATTACGCAATCGCCCATGTACTTGTCAATCGTGCCGCGGTTGATGCGAATTACAGTGGTCAGGCGGCTAAATACCGTATTGAGCAAGGCCTGCAGCTGGGTTGGCGCCATGGTCTCCGACAGCGCAGTAAAGCCGCGCATATCGCAAAACAAAACCGTGAGCTCGCGCGTGGCAGCGCGCATGTTGTAGCGGTGCGGTGCAATGACCATTTCATCGACGAGCTCAGGCGGCACGTAGGCCCCAAACAGCTCGGCCAGCTGGCGCTTGGAGCGGCTCTCAACAAGGTAGCCGTAACTCATGTTCAGCGCAAACGCCACCACGCCAGTGACCACAATACTGGCCAGCGGCAACACCAAGCCGGCCCCCAGATAGAGCCAAAAATTGATGCCCACCATGGCGCCGACGACGGCCACGCTCAAGCCCACAGCCTGCGAGGCGCTCAGCAGCGGCAAGGCCATAGCCAGGCTTACGCCGGTAAGTAGCAGCATCAACACCTCAAAGCCGTCGGCGTAGTCAGGACGGGTCAAGATTCGGCCGTCAAGCAGCCCAGAGATCAAGCTGGCGTGGGTTTCAACGCCGGGGTAAGTGGTACCCACCGGCGTCACCCGCAAGTCCAGCAAGCCGGGCGCGGTGGTGCCCAACAGCACAATTTTCCCGGCAAGTGAGCCCGCTGGCACGCGCTGGGCCACCAAGTCGGCCGCCGACAAGTACCGAAAAGAGCCGCCACGCGCACCACCGGCACCGCGAAACGGAATCAATGCCGCCGCGCGCAAGTCCACTGGGACAACCAGCCGGGCGCCCGCTTGCTGCAGCACAACACTTTCAAGCTGTTGCTCGCTGGCGCTGAGCAGCTTGTCGCCCGAAAAGCCCGGCACAACCGCGGGCAGGCCAACAAGCCGGCGGAACATCGCCAGCGACAGCGATTCATAGTACTGACCGGCGTGCGCTGAGACCAGCGCCAAAGAGCGCACCACGCCATCGTCGTCGGTGATGGAATTAAAAAAGCCCGCTTGCGGTGCAGCCGCCGCCAGCGCCGGCAAGTTGGCGCCAAAACCAGTCCAGTTTGTAACGCGGGCATGCCGGCCATCAAACGCCGAGGCGCTCATGATCGGCGGGGCAATCACGCCGCTGGTGTAGCCCTTGCTGTCGTTGGTGAAGTAGTAACCCAGCACCACCGGCCGACTTGAAACCGCTTTGACCAGCAGCGCGTCGTAGTCCAGTGCCTCGGCAAGGCGTGTAAGTTCGCGGCGAAAAGCCGGCACGTCGCGCAACTCATTTTGAGCCAGTTGCTGCAGCCGCTGCAAGCCCGAGCTGTCATCGGCCTCGGCAAACACCATATCAAGCCCCAGCAGCACAGCGCCTTGGCGCACCAGCACCTCATCGACCAGCGTGGCCAATGTGTTGCGACTCCAGGGCCAGCGCCCCAGCTCAGCCAAGCTCGGCGCGTCAATGTCCACAATGACGATGCGCTCGTCCAGCGTTTGCGGCATGGTCGCGCGCAGTCGGGCGTCATAAACAATATTGTCGAGGTGGCTCAAAATACCCAACGGCAGCCAGCCGATGGCGTGCGCTAGCGCAAAGACCAGCGGGGCCAGCGTAACCAGTATGCGGGGCCAATGCCTGAAAAACCGTTGCATCGCGCCTTGTCCTCCAAGCTACGGCCTGTGGCACATCGCAAAGCTCACCGACTCAGTGTTGGACAAACAGCATTTGCGTGCCAGCCAACTCCAGCAGGTCACCGTTTTTAAGGCTTACCGAGTCGCCCCCGATGGGTTGCCCGTTAAGCGTAGGCTTTTCGGCCCCTTCAACATGAGCCACAACGAAACCATGAGGCCTTTTGGTGATTGCAGCGACCGCCACACCTGGTTTGCCGATGGTGGTGACCACCTTGACCAAGGGCACTTCACGGCCAGCGGCTGCGCCCGACATTACCCGCACGGCTGCCGAGCCGACCGCGCTGCCAGCAGTTGAGGTTGCTGCGGCTGTACCAGCGGCAGTGCTAGCGGCGGCTTGCGCGGCACTGGCAGCGCTAGGAGGCGCTGTTCTATCGAGGTCGGACGGTGCCAACTCAGCCAAAAAGCTGATTTTGTATTTGCCGATTTCCACCACATCACCATGCCGAAGAGGCTGCTTTTTCACCGCTTTGCCGTTCACAAAGGTGCCATTGGTGCTGTTGAGGTCTTCGATGTAGACCTGCTCGCCCGACAGCTGTAGGGCAGCGTGTTCACCGCTGACCGCAAGGTTGTCAATGACGATGTCGTTGTAGGGACGACGGCCAAGTGACGTGCGGTCTTTGCTCAACTGCACTTCCTTGATCACAACGCCGTCAATAGAGACGATCATTTTCGGCATGGCCGGCTTCCGTTAAGTATCAACAATTGCACACCCTGTTATTTTCGTAGCATTCTGTGCAGAAGACTTTTTTTGCCATGGTCTTCCAGCGCTTGCCCGAGCAACACTGAAATATTGTCGCGCCCTCCATTGTCGTTCGCAGCTGTTACTAAATGTTGGGCTTTTTCAACCAAATTGACATGGGTATTTAAAATTTTGGCAATTTGCTCGTCCGTCAGCATGTCGCTCAAGCCGTCTGAGCAGATCAGGTAGACGTCGCCGGCTTCCACGCGATGCTCATGAACGTCGAGCAGCACCGCGTCTTCAACGCCCAAAGCACGAGTTACCAAGTTTTTGTTCAATGCGGTTATCGCCTGCTGCGGCGTGATCAGTCCAGCGTCAAGTTGCTCTTGCAGCAACGAATGGTCTTTGGTAATTTGTTGTAACACGCGGCCGCGAAGGCGGTAACAGCGCGAGTCGCCGATGTGCCCCAGTACCAGTCGGTCGGCTTGGAAAACGCCCACAACCAACGTGGTGCCCATGCCCGCGTAGTGCGCGTTGGTGTGCGCGGCGTCAAACACCGCATGGTTGGCGTTGTCCACACAGATAGTCATCGCGCGACGAATCTCCCTAAGGCTAGCCTCGCCGCCCACCTGCAACAGCCAGCGGCCCAGCTCCGCGTTGATAAACGACACCGCCATGGCGCTGGCAACTTCGCCGGCGTTGTAGCCGCCCATGCCATCAGCCAAAATGAAAAGCTGACTGGCCGGGTCGAACGCGACCGCGTCTTCATTGTTGTCGCGGGCCAGCCCAGTGTCTGTTTGGCTGCA
>JAYULP010000107.1:0-5584 GCA_043763445.1 Polaromonas sp. | reverse complement strand
GCCCCCAACGCAAATACCGAGTTAGGCGCGTTCACGCGGGGTTGTTTGACCATTGGTGAGGTGAAAATTGCTTTTTTAACCTGCGGCGTGTTTTCGATTACAACGCCTTTGGCCAGCTGGTCGTCCACCAGCTTTTGCAGTGTCACAGAGTCCAAAAACTCGACCATGCGACTGTTCAGCGATGCCCACAGCTCGTGTGTCATGCAACGCCCCGCTTCGCCCAAGCAATTTTCCTTGCCGCTGCACTGGGTAGCATCAATGGGCTCATCGACTGACACGATGATGTCGGCTACTGTGATTTCTGTAGCTTTGCGGCCAAGTGTGTAGCCACCACCCGGGCCTCGGGTTGACTCGACCAACTCGTGACGACGCAATTTGCCGAACAACTGCTCAAGGTAGGACAAAGAAATTTGCTGGCGTTGGCTGATTGCCGCCAGCGTTACGGGGCCGTTGTTTTGACGGAGACCCAAATCAATCATCGCAGTGACCGCAAAGCGGCCTTTTGTTGTGAGGCGCATCTCAAGCTCCTTAATTGGCTTGTACTGTTGTCGCCCTGTGAAGTGATGCCCACAGGGAGTTCAAACTCCGGCTGCATCGGTCAGTCCACCGGTTGTTGCAGCATTTTTTCCGCTAAAAATCGTTCCCGACTGATTTCGTCAAGTATAGCACCTAGCAGAATTTTTTGTGTACGACTCGGTATTTATTTAGACGCAGCAGTCTACACACCATGCTTGCACGCCGGCTTACAGCACTAACTGCTTGCCGCCGATATGGGCGTGACGTTGTCTGAGCCTGCCGCACCAAAGGCCTGAGCCTTCAGTACGTTGAGCTGGTCGCGCACCCGTGCGGCTTTTTCAAACTCCAGGTTCTTGGCGTGCTCGACCATTTGCTTTTCAAGCCGTTTGATCTCGCGCGCCACATCTTTGACACTCATATCTTCGACCAGCGCTTGGGCCATTTGCAGTTTTTCAGCTTCTTTGCCCGACTTTTCGCTGTACACGCCGTCAATCAAATCCTTGATGCGTTTGACCACACTGCGCGGCGTGATACCGTGCTCTAAATTAAACGCAATCTGCTTGTTGCGCCGCCGCTCGGTTTCAAACATCGCTTTTTTCATCGACTCGGTAATCCGGTCGGCATACAAAATGGCCCGGCCGTTGACATTGCGGGCGGCACGGCCAATCGTCTGGATCAGGCTGCGCTCGGCACGTAAAAAGCCTTCTTTGTCGGCGTCCAAAATCGCCACCAGTGACACCTCTGGAATGTCCAGGCCCTCGCGCAGCAAATTGATACCCACCAGTACGTCAAATGCACCTAAGCGCAGATCGCGCAAAATCTCCACCCGCTCGACCGTGTCAACGTCGCTGTGCAAATAACGCACTTTCACGCCGTTGTCGCTCAAGTAGTCAGTCAACTGCTCGGCCATGCGTTTGGTCAGTGTGGTGATCAGTACCCGCTCGTTTTTATCCACCCGAATGCGGATTTCCTGCAGCACATCATCGACCTGATGCGCGGCGGGCCGCACCTCGACCTGTGGGTCAACCAAACCGGTTGGTCGCACCACCTGCTCGACCACCTGCCCTGCGTGCTCATTTTCATAGGCTGCAGGCGTGGCTGAAACGAAAATTGCCTGCCGCATCTTGCCCTCGAACTCGTCAAACTTCAGTGGCCGGTTGTCCAGTGCGCTGGGCAACCGAAAGCCATAGTCCACCAAATTGTTTTTTCGGGCGCGGTCGCCGTTGTACATGGCGTTGAGTTGCCCAATCATGACGTGGCTCTCGTCGAGAAACATCAACGCGTCTTTGGGCATGTAGTCGCACAGCGTGGACGGCGGGGAGCCTGCGGGCGCACCGCTGAGGTGGCGGGTGTAGTTTTCAATGCCTTTGCAATGGCCGATTTCGCTCAGCATTTCAAGGTCAAACCGGGTGCGCTGCTCAATGCGCTGGGCCTCAACCAGTTTGCCTTGACTGACAAACTGCGCCACCCGCTCGCTGAGTTCGAGCTTGATGGTGTCCACCGCCGTCATGACCTTGTCGCGCGGGGTGACGTAATGGCTTTTGGGGTACACCACAAAGCGCGGCACTTTTTGCCGGATACGGCCGGTCAACGGGTCAAACAGCTGGATAGATTCAATGGCGTCGTCAAACAGCTCGATGCGCAGTGCCAGCTCGGAATGCTCGGCTGGGAACACGTCGATGACATCGCCCCGGACCCGAAACGTGCCACGCGAAAAGTCTTGGTCGTTGCGGCTGTACTGCATCCGAATTAGCCGTGCAATGACGTCACGCTGGCCCATCTTGTCAGCCACGCGGGCAATGAACCGCATCTGGGTGTAGTCCTCAGGCGCGCCGATGCCGTAGATCGCGCTGACCGTCGCTACGATGATTGTGTCGGCTCGCTCCAGCACGCTTTTGGTAGCGGACAAGCGCATTTGTTCGATGTGCTCGTTGATAGCCGAGTCTTTTTCAATGAACAGGTCGCGCTGCGGCACATAGGCCTCGGGCTGGTAGTAGTCGTAGTAGCTGACAAAATATTCCACTGCATTTTTTGGAAAAAATTCGCGGAATTCGCTGTACAGCTGCGCAGCGAGCGTTTTATTGGGTGCAAACACAATCGCGGGGCGGCCCAGCCGGGCAATCACATTGGCCATCGTGAAGGTTTTGCCGGAGCCGGTGACACCCAGCAGGGTTTGAAACACCTCGCCGTCGGTGACGCCTTCGACTAACTTATCAATGGCGGCCGGCTGGTCGCCAGCCGGGGCATAGGGCTGAAACAGCTCAAACGGCGAGCCCGGAAAACGCACAAATGTCCCCTCAACAGGGGCAGTGTTTTCGCCAGCAGTGCCCCGCGGTTCAGGCGCGGCTTGGGTGGCTGCGGACAGTTTAGGCATGTTCAGGTTCCCTCGGTTTGTACAAGCCCCGCTAAAATTCAAGGCAACCAATAAGCATACGGGTTTTTCACCAAAAAGGATTTTTCATGTCTCTGTTTACCGCTGTTGAGATGGCACCGCGCGACCCGATTTTGGGGCTTAACGAGCAGTTCAATTCAGATGCCAGCCCGGCCAAAGTCAATTTAGGCGTCGGCGTGTATTACGACGATAACGGCAAGCTGCCCCTGCTGCAGTGCGTGCAAGCAGCAGAGGCGAGCATGGCGGCCGCGCCGAAGCCTCGCGGCTACTTGCCCATTGAAGGCATTGCAGCGTATGACTCGGCCGTTAAGGCGTTGGTGTTTGGCGCAGACAGCGAGCCAGTGACCTCGGGCCGTGTGGCCACCGCACAGGGCATTGGTGGTACCGGCGGGCTGAAGATTGGAGCGGACTTTTTAAAAAAACTCAGTCCCAACGCCAACGTGCTGATTTCTGACCCCAGCTGGGAAAACCACCGCGCATTGTTCACTCAGGCAGGCTTTGCAGTCGAAAGCTACCCCTACTACGACGCGCACCGGCGCGGGGTGAACTTTGACGGCATGCTCGCGGCGTTGAACGCCGCCGCCTCTGGCACCATTGTGGTGTTGCACGCCTGCTGCCACAACCCTACCGGCTACGACATCACAGCAGCCCAATGGGAGCAGGTGATTGCCAGCGTTAAAGCCCGCAATTTAACGCCCTTTCTGGATATGGCCTACCAAGGATTCGGCTATGGAATCGTCGAGGACGGCGCAGTCATTGGCAAGTTTGTCGCTGCCGGGTTGAGCTTTTTTGTCTCCACCTCCTTCAGCAAAAGCTTCAGCCTGTACGGTGAGCGGGTAGGTGCGTTGTCGGTGCTGTGCCAGAGCAAGGACGAAGCGGACAAGGTGTTGTCGCAACTCAAGCTGGTGATTCGTACCAACTACAGCAATCCTGCGACTCACGGCGGCTCGGTGGTAGCTATGGTGCTCAACACCCCCGCCCTGCGGGCTCAGTGGGAAGCTGAGCTGGGCGAAATGCGCATACGCATCAAGGCAATGCGCCACAAACTAGTGGACGGCTTGAAGGCCGCTGGTGTGCAGCAAGACATGGGCTTCATCACTCGTCAGATCGGCATGTTCAGCTACTCCGGGCTGTCTAAAGACCAAATGGTGCGCCTGCGCAGCGAGTTTGGGGTCTACGGCACTGACACTGGCCGCATGTGTGTGGCGGCGCTGAACAGCCACAACATCGACTACGTCTGCGCCGCCATTGCCAAGGTGATGTGAGGCGCTAGGCTAGGGGTTTACCGCGCCCCCAGCGGCTCGAAAACAACCGCCTTTGTCGGCGGTTTTTTCGTATTTTTGGCCTGCTTTTATGCCAAATAGGCCCCAAGCCGTTGTGTTTGCTTTTTGCGTTGCTATCAATTTTAATTATCTTGGCGTCAACCCCACACCACCGAGCGCATGGAAATTGAGCCGCCTTGAAAGCTGGTGTGGAAAAACCGCATCGGCTCACTGGCATCAACCGCGCCGGCGGCATACAACAGGGGCAAAAAATGTTCATGGCTTGGATGGGCCATACGGCTCAGTGCGCCGAGCTTTTGAACGCTTTGTAACGCAGCCAGGTTGCCCTGCTGCACATACCCGGCAACGGTCTGGTCAAACTCCAGCGCCCAGTCAAAAGCCTGGCTGCCAGCCGCGCCACGCTGCATTTGTCGCAGGTTATGAACAATGTTGCCGCTGGCCAAAATCAACACCCCCCTATCGCGCAGGCGCTGCAGCTGTTTGGCCAGCGCATAGTGGTCTGCCAGTGGCCGGCCATAGTCCATGCTGAGTTGAATCACCGGGATATCGGCTTGAGGAAACATCGGCTTGAGCACCGACCAGGCGCCGTGGTCCAGACCCCACTGGTCTGCGTCAAGGCCTAGGGGCAACGCACTGCGCTGGCGCACCCACTGGCTGATGGCGCCAGCAGCGGCCACGTCGCCCGGCGCCGGGTACTGCTGGTCCACCAGGTCCGGCGAAAAACCGCTGAAGTCGTGAATGGTCTTGGGCCGGGCCATAGCAGTCAGCCACCAGCCTTCGGTTAGCCAATGGGCCGAAATACACAAAATCAGCTGTGGCCGAGCCATTGTGGTGCCGAACTCGGCTCCCAGGGCCTGCCAGCCTTCAAAGTACGGGTTGCCAGGCAACGCATTCATCGGGCTGCCGTGGCCGACAAAGAGCACCGGCATTCGGTCTGACTTTTTCAGGCTGGTGATGCGCTCTAGCGCGGCGGGCTCAAGGGTGTGGAACATAGTCAAAAGTGTCGCAAATAAGAGGTGGGTGTGGCGCGATGAGGGTAACTGGACGGTGGCGCGTTGGTAGTAGTCCTAAGCCGCCGGAAAGAGTGCCCTGTTATATTGCACTGCAACATAAGTATTTTCCACGCTCTCCCCTCTGACTTCAAAAAGGCTTTCTCATGCTGTATCAACTCTACGAAACCCAGCGCGCACTGATGGAGCCTTTTGTCGACTTGGCGCAAGCGGCCGCAAAAATTTTGGGTAAAGGCGACTCGCCGCTGTCGCAGATTCCCTTTGTTCAACGCGTCTCTGCGGGCTACGACTTGCTGTACCGCTTGGGCAAGGACTACGAAAAGCCAGCGTTCGGCATTCACACGGTTGATGTCGACGGCGTAGGCATCGCGATTCACGAAAAA
>JAYULP010000106.1:0-2255 GCA_043763445.1 Polaromonas sp. | reverse complement strand
TGGCTAGAAATCCATCGGGCTTGCCCAGCAGGGCAACAGCGGCCAGTGCGCCTTTTTCCAACGCGGTTTTTAGACCGCTGCTGGCCTCTACGTTGGTCAAGCCGCTCAAGTCGCTAAGCGACAGCGCAGCGGCCTGCCGGTAGGTTGCCATGACCAGCAAGCCCAGCGTGCTGGCGCCGGCTTGGGTAAACTGTCTGCGTTGCATGAAAAGGCTCCCGTTGATGAAAAAGTTTTCAGTATGCCGCAGGTCTTTAATGACGGTATTGTGGGCCGCCGCCGTGCTGGGTTTGGCCGCTTGCAACATCGCGCAGTTGGCACCGGAGTCAACGTTTGTGTTGCTTGACGGCAGTAAACAAACCACTGCTCAATTCAAAGGCAAAGTCATTTTGGTTAACTTTTGGGCCACCAGCTGCGCTACCTGCATCGCCGAGATGCCGCAGCTGGCGGCCACGCACAGCAAGTACAGCGCGCGCGGCTTCGACACGCTGGCGGTGGCCATGCGCTACGACCCACCAAGCTACGTCATCAACTACGCACAAACCCGCGCGCTGCCGTTCAAGGTCGCTATCGACAACACCGGCGCCATCGCCAAAGCCTGGGGCGACGTGCAGCTGACGCCCACCACCTATGTGGTCAACAAGCGGGGCCAAATCGTCAAACAGTATGTTGGCACGCCTGAGTTTGCCGCGTTGCACCAGCTCATTGAAAAGCTGCTGGCCGAAGCCTGATGCCCAGCCGCACCGTGCCTAGGCGCCCAGCCGACCAACGTAATGTGAGCGGCTTTTTGCCGCGCTACACCACCACCGCCATCGCTCTACATTGGCTACTGGCTGTATTGATCACAGCGTCTTTCCTGTTCGGTCTATATATGGTGGAGCTGCCGTTTTCCCCTGGCCGGGTCAAACTCTACAACTGGCACAAATGGGCTGGCATTACCATCTTGGCGCTGTCGGCGTTGCGTTTGCTGTGGCGCCTGACGCACCGGCCACCCGCGTTGACTGTGGTCATGCCCACGTGGCAGCGTCAAGCCGCTCACAGCACGCATCTACTGCTGTACGCCTTGTTCTTCGCAGCGCCCCTTGCGGGCTGGGCTTACAGCTCAGCTGCGGGCTTTCCTGTAGTTTATTTTGGTGTTTTGCAGTTGCCCGACATTGCGCCGCGCAGCCCGGAGCTTGCCGCCACGCTCAAAACTACTCACCTGACAGTGACTTACGGCCTGGCCGCGTTGGCGGTGCTGCATGTGCTGGCTGCGCTGAAGCACCAGTGGCTCAGCCATGACCGGCTGCTAGAGCGCATGAATCCGTTTGTTCGACATTGACTTGGGGTCTGCGCGCAACCGCCATGCCGTCACCCCACGGGCTCCCACACATCGTGCATTGATTGGTTTGAACATGAACAACATTTTGATTCTGCTGGCCAGCCTGTTAATGGCTACGGCCGGCCACGCCCAGCAAAAACTGCTGCCGACGCAAAGCGAAATCACCTTTACGATCAAGCAAATGGGTGTACCGGTGGACGGCAAGTTCACCAAGTTTGAGGCTCAGCTAACGTTCGACGCCAAAAAGCCGGATGTTGGGCACGCCGCCTTCAGCATTGACCTCGGCAGCGCTGTTATTGGCGACGCAGAGACCTCCAAGGAACTGAAAAAGCCGCAATGGTTTGACCATGCTAAGTTTCCGAGTGCCACATTTATCTCCAGCGCGATCAAGTCAACAGGCCCAGGCAAGCTAGAAATAGCGGGCATGTTGAGCATTAAAGGCAACGCCAAACCGGTAACTGTGCCGGTCACGCTCGCGTCGGGGCCAGCCGGCATCACCACAGCGCAAGGCAGCTTCAACATTAAACGCATCGACTTCAAAATAGGCGAAGGCGACTGGGCTGATGTGTCGGTTGTGGCCAACGACGTGCTGGTCAAGTTCAAACTTGTTCTCAGCGGTGTTTAACCCAGCGTGGCCACTGCACCATGTGAGTTGGCGGTGCGTTATGGCCGGGCGTAGTTCTGTTTTTTCAACTCTCGCTGATGCCCAGCATTGACTGACGGCATTGACTCTTGGCGCTTGGCGCTGGTGTCGCTGCGCAATCAGTGGTCTACAAGCTTGACTCCACCCACACCAAAACCGGCTAGGAAGCAAAGCGCTTAGGTACCTTCACCAACTGCGGCCAATGGGGCCAATGGGGCCGTACTGATGGAGATATTGCCCTTGACGCCGCCGCCAAGACTGGCGAAGTAAATTTCACCATCGATATAGCGTTCA
>JAYULP010000105.1:0-2264 GCA_043763445.1 Polaromonas sp. | reverse complement strand
AGGTTGCAACCAAGTCAGATGATAAAGGCGTTAGTCAAGTGCATTGGACAGCCAGCGTATTTGCGCCTCGTCGCCGCCAGAGCCGGTCGTGCTGCAGGCCCTAACGCTGCGAGCGTGAGCGAGCCTTGTTGATATTTAGCGTACAACCAACCTAAAAAATTGCCTTGCACTTGGGTGCTAAAGTCAAAGAAGTACATCACTTTACAGGCCGCTTTCCATGTGGTGTGCAGGCGCAATGGGGCAACCAAGAGCGCGAAAAAAAAAGGTTCAGCGCACGTCGGCCGGTGCTGGTCTGTGTCCTGGCGGCGACACAGCGCTACAAATGGCCCGCTGTCAGCCAGTGCGGCATCAGCGCTACTGGGTTAGCGGGCGTTCCTGAAAGGCGCGCTTCAGGGCCAGCACACTGACGTGCATCGTCGCTTTGTTGGCTACTGCTGGCTTAGCCCGAGGCGATAAAGCTAGCAGTAGCTGGCTGTGTATTTGCATTGGCCAGCTGGCGTAAATTACGTTTGACGATGTCAGATTTTCCCGCATCAGCTCGCGCGTACAGGCACGCCATTACACGGCGTCTTTTGGCGCGAGTCGGATGGTTGAACCCTGGGGAACCACTGTCAAACCGCAATGTGAATTGCACAATTTGTGGGGTGAATTGACGTACCAGGTGCGCTTACCCGCAACTCGGGTGGCGTATTGAGCCAACGACAAATACCGGGATGTTGCCACTGAAACCGCAAGCGAAAAAAAGATTGCTCTGGTGCCGACTGCCGCATGTCAGGCAGCGGCATAAATTGACGACGCTACCGGCCAGTCCTAGGCCTCGTGGCGCAGCGCCGGAAACAAAATCACGTCGCGGATGCTCGCACTGTCGGTTAACAGCATCATCAGCCGATCAATGCCTACGCCGCAGCCGCCGGTCGGCGGCATGCCGTACTCCAACGCACGGATGAAGTCGTGGTCGTAGAACATGGCCTCATCGTCACCGCTGTCTTTTTGCGCCACCTGCGCGCTAAAACGAGCCGCCTGCTCTTGGGCGTCGTTTAGCTCGCTAAAACCGTTGCCAAACTCCCTGCCGGTGATGTACAACTCAAAGCGTTCGGTGACCTCAGGCCGGCTGTCGTTGGCACGGGCCAGCGGTGAGATTTCGGTCGGGTGTTCCATGATGAAGGTGGGTTGCCAGAGTTTTTCTTCGACCAATTCTTCAAAATACAGCACCTGCAGGCCGGCCAGCGAGCGCGTTGACAGGCGGTTTTTTTCCTCGCTAAGGCCGAGCTTTTTCAAGGCGACCCGCAGCCAGGCAGCGTCGTCCACTTGGCTGCCAGCTGTGGTGTGCTTGAGAATTGCCTCGCGAATCGTCAAGCGTTCAAACGGCTGTGCCAAGTCCACTGGCTTGCCGCCGTAGCTCAGTTGCAGCGAGCCCGCCATTTTTTGGGTCACATCACGAATCAATGCCTCGGTATAGGCCATCAAGTCGTTGTAGTCCCACCAAGCGGCGTAGAACTCCATCATGGTGAACTCGGGGTTGTGCCGCACGCTGATACCTTCATTACGGTAGCTGCGGTTGATCTCAAAGACCCGCTCGAACCCCCCCACAATTAGCCGCTTCAAATACAGTTCAGGCGCAATACGTAAGAACATTTCCTGGTCAAGCGCATTGTGGTGCGTCTTAAAGGGCTTGGCGTTGGCACCGCCAGGAATCGGGTGCAGCATTGGCGTTTCAACTTCCAAGAAGTCGTTGGCCACCATGAAGTCTCGCAAGCCGCTGACGGCCCGGCTGCGCGCCATGAAGCGCTTGCGCGCCTGCTCGTCGGTAATCAGGTCCAGGTAACGCTGGCGGTATTTGACCTCTTGGTCGGCCATGCCGTGGAACTTGTCTGGCAGTGGGCGCAGGCTTTTGGTCACCAAGCGAATATGCGTAGCGTGAATTGACAGCTCACCAGTTTTCGTTTTGAACAGGCTACCTTCGGCGGCCACAATGTCGCCTAAATCCCAGTGCTTAAAAGCACTGTGAATATCTTCGCCCACGCCTTCGTTGTTGATGTAGACCTGGATGCGCCCGCCGGAGGGACCAAAAGAGGCGTCTTGCAACGTAGCAAAGCTGGCCTTACCCATCACCCGCTTGAGCATCATGCGGCCGGCAACACTGACGTGGACGGCCAGCGGCTCAAGCGCTTGCTTGGTGTAGCAGTCGTACTGGGCAAACAGCGCCTGGGCGCGGTGCTTGGGTTTGATGTCGTTAGGAAACGCCACCCCGTTGCGGCGCAGCG
>JAYULP010000104.1:0-5616 GCA_043763445.1 Polaromonas sp. | reverse complement strand
ATTACCGGGACGTCAGCCATTACTGCCGCGCCGTGCGCACATTGGCGGGCAACACCGATGGCGCGCTGCAACGGAAGGGGTTGATGTCAAGCCCGCCGCGCCGGGTGTAGCGGGCATACACCGAGAGTTTTTGCGGTTTGCAGCGCGTCCAGATGTCCATGAAGATACGTTCGACGCACTGCTCATGAAACTCATGGTGGCGGCGAAAGCTCACGATGTACTGCAGCAGCCCTTCTTGGTCAATGGGCGAGCCGCTGTAGCTGATGCGCACACTGCCCCAGTCGGGCTGACCGGTGACCAAGCAGTTGCTTTTGAGCAAATTGCTGGTGAGCGTCTCCTCAACCGGGGCCTCGCCGTCGTCGGCAAACAGCAGCTCGGGCGCTGGGGTGAAGTGGGTGCATTGGACGTCCAGCCGGTCCAGATTTAAGCCGTCCAGCTCATGCACCGGCTCCCGGTCAAACAGCTCAGGGCCTACAGTTTTAATGCCCACACCCATGCCCACGGCGGCATTCACATCAGCCCGTATGCGTTCGCGCACGTCGCGGGCGTCGGCAAAGCGGGTGTTGTTAAAACTGTTCAGGTACAGCTTGAACGACTTGCTCTCGACAATGTGGGGCGACTCACACGGCACCGTGATGTGCGCCAGCGCTACTTGCGGCTTGCCGCGCAGGTTGAGCCAGCTCAGCTCAAAGGCAGTCCACATGTCGGCCCCAAAAAACGGCGGCGTTGCGCCCTCGGCAAGGCCCAGCTCCGCACGTTTGCCGGCGCGGGCAATTGGAAACAGCAGCGACGCATCGTACTGGTCGGCATACGCCGACGATTGTCCGAGCTGGGATTGGTCTGGAGTGTTCATGTACCGATTGTCGCAAGGACTTGGCCAGCGGCTGGGCTCGGCGCCCGTTGTGCGGCCTCAAAGTGCGCCAGCAGCGCGTCTGCCAACGGCGTGAGTACGCCAGGCGGCAGGTCGTGGCCCAAGCCTTCAATGCCCAGCAACTGGGCGCCGGGAATGCGGCGGGCGGTGTCCACGCCGCAAGCGTAAGGCAGCAGCGGGTCGGCTTTGCCGTGCACCACCAGGGTTGGTGTTTGAAGGCGTGGCAGCAGCGCACAGCGGGCATCGTCAGCAAGCACCGCTACCAGCTGGCGTGCCGTGCCGCGCGGCGTGTGGGCGCGTCGCACAGCGGCTGTAACTTGTTGGCGCAGTGCCGCAGCGTCCACGGCAAAGCCCGGGCCTGACAGCAGGGTGAACAACTTCACGCCGTGCGCAATGAGCGCCGGCTCGTGCAGACCCGACGGCCGGGCTAGCAATACGCGAGCAATGTGCGGCAGCGGTCCGGGCAAATGCCGGGCACCGCTGGAGCTCATGATGCTGCTCAGGCTCAGCGTGCGTTCGGGCGCCGCTAGCGCTACCCGCTGGGCAATCATGCCGCCCATGCTGACCCCCACCAGATGAGCGCGCGCGACCTGCAAGGCATCGAGCAGGCCAATCACGTCCAGCGCCATGTCGTGCAGGCTGTAAGGTGGCTGCAGCCGCAGTTTGAAGGCATGCTTTAGGCTCTCCCAGAGCACGTTCGGCGTGCCCAGCCCATCGAGGCGTTGGCTCAAGCCGGCGTCGCGGTTGTCAAACCGCACCACCCAATAGCCGGCCTCAACCAAAGCCTGAACCAACGCTGGTGGCCAAGCGGTTAACTGCATACCCAGCCCCATGACCAGCAGCACCACCGGCTTGTGCTGGCCTTGCGCGTCGCTGCGCTCACCGCTGACTTGGACTTCCAGCTCAATATTGTTTGCTCTTATTTTCATAGCTACTCAGGTTGTAAATACAACGGCCATTGGCACTTTTGACAATAAAACGGCTTTTTTACGCCACCAGACAGCCCCGGATCAGTTAAACGGGCGTTCCCGCAGCCATTTGGTGGCAATCCATTTTTCACCTTGCGTCACCGCCGCACCGCCGTGCAGGCTCAAGCTAGCGGGGTGGGCCAAGCCGTAGCTGAAAAAAACCGCGTTGCCGCGCAGCGGGGTAACTGACACGCCCACCTGCGGAAAAAGCGTAGCGCCGCCACCGTCCGGCGTGTGTAGGTAAATGATCAGCGTGGCCACGCGCTGCCCGCCTCGCGCCACGATGGCGGGCGTGCCCGGCTCGTTGGGCTCAAAGTAGTCATAGTGCGGCTTGTACTGAGCCCCGGTCGGGTAGCGCACAACTTGCAAGCCCTCACCGCGGTCAAGCGGCCAGCTCAGCAAGGCGGCGATTCGGGCCTCAATGCGGGCTATCAATGCCGTTTCAGCGCGTACAAAAAACATACCCTGACTGGTGCGGTCCGGGTGCAAGGTCTGGCCTCCGGTTTGGGTGTCAACCGTCAGGGACGCCGACAAGCGCGGCCGAGCCGCGGCAATCAAGGCGTTGCATTCGTCGCGGCTCAGTAGCTGGGTAAACACGGTGATGGCGGGAGTCTCCAGCCGCTCTAGCACCGCAACCGTCTGGTCGCCGGCTTTGACACACAAGCCGCCGGTAGCGTGCGGCTGGCACAGGTAAGCCGGCTGCGGCACGGCGGCGGTTGGCGGCAGTGCCAAGTCGCCACCGGCCGGCAGCACGCCCAGCGCCTGACGCTCGCTGGGCGTCAGGCGCATAACCAGCGCCGCCGACTGCGGCTGCCAGCTGGCTTCGCGCAGCGCAGCAAACACCTGCTGCCGACTGCAGCCGCCAGCGGCCTGCGCTGCCACCCAAACCATGACCTCAGGCGTGGGGTGCTGCAGCTCTTCAAGAGTATTGGCTGGCAGTGGCAAGGCGTTTTTTGGCATTGCAGCGGCGTGGGGGCTTAAACGGCGGCGTTCCGTCGGCGCCTGAACACCAGTCGATCCGGCGCCGACGCGCTGGCCGCAAAGGCCCAGTCCTCGGCCTCAAAGGCCTGGAGTTGATCGACTGAGCCGGCCCGGTGTTCAATGGCAAAGCGTACCAGCAGCCCGCGCGCGCGCTTGGCGTTAAAGCTGATGATTTTGTACTTACCGCCATGCCAGTCTTCAAACACGCAACTGACCACACGCGGCTTTAGGGCGGTGCGCTGCACTGCCTTGAAATACTCTTGGCTGGCCAGGTTAATGACCACCGGTGAGGCGTCCGCTGCTGCCCGCTGGTTCAGGTAGTCGGCCAGCTGGTCGCCCCAAAACTGGTAGAGGTTTTTACCCCGCGCTGTTGCCAGTGCGGTGCCCATCTCCAAGCGGTAAGGCTGCATCCAGTCGAGCGGGCGTAGCACGCCGTACAAGCCACTCAAAATGCACACATGGGCTTGCGCCCAGTCAAGCTGCGCTGCGTCAAGGGTTTTGGCGCTCAGGCCGTCATACACATCGCCGTTAAAAGCCAGCACCGCTTGCTTGGCGTTGCGCGCACTGAAGGTTGTAGACCACGCCGCATAGCGCGCCACATTCAGGCCGGCGAGCGTGTCGGAGAGTTTCATCAAACCACCAACGTCTTGCGGCGATTTGGTTTTTAACACCGCAATGAGCTGCGCCGCTTGCGGCTTGAACAGGGGCTGGGTATGGGTGGCGACTTGCGCTGGCGTTTGGTAGTCCAGCGCTTTGGCAGGGGAGAGTAAAAACAGCATGGTGCGCGTTGGGCATTAAAACAAAAACCTGACTTTACGACAGTGGCGGGTGCGCGGGACGGTCGAATAACATTACACCCCTACGCCTTCGTTTTTGACCCTTCACACTTGACACTTCACACTTCGATTGCTCCATGACTGACGCTTTTGCCACCCCCACAAGCCCGCTGCTGACCGCCACCACCGCCGCCATGGTGCCAACGCCTGGCCTGGACAGCTTGGCCAAGTCCTTCGAGCCGCACGCCATTGAAAGCCACTGGGCCCCACTGTGGGAGCAAAGCGGTTTGTACGAGCCGAGCCTTAGCGCTACCAAGCCGTCGTTTTGCATTCAGCTGCCGCCGCCCAATGTGACCGGCACGCTGCACATGGGCCATGCGTTTAACCAAACCATCATGGACAGTTTGACGCGCTACCACCGCATGTTGGGCCATAACACGCTGTGGGTGCCTGGCACCGACCACGCCGGCATTGCCACGCAAATTGTGGTGGAGCGCAAGTTGCAAGCCGCCGGGCAAACGCGCCACGACCTGGGCCGCAAAAACTTTGTCGCCAAAGTGTGGGAGTGGAAACAAGAGTCGGGCAGCACCATCACGCGCCAGATGCGCCGCATGGGTGACTCGGTGGCCTGGAAGCACGAGTACTTCACCATGGACCCAAAAATGTCGGCGGTGGTCACCACCACCTTTGTCAAGCTATACGAGCAGGGTCTGATTTACCGAGGCAAGCGCTTGGTGAACTGGGACCCGGTCCTCAAGTCCGCTGTCAGCGACCTCGAAGTCGAGAGTGAAGAGGAAGACGGCTTCATGTGGCATGTCCGCTACCCGCTGGCCGACGCAAACGGGCAGCCGCTTGCTGATGCAAGCGCGTTAACTGTGGCCACCACCCGCCCCGAAACGCTGCTCGGTGACGTGGCGGTGATGGTGCACCCTGAGGACGAGCGCTACGCACACCTGGTTGGCCAGCAGGTGATGCTGCCGCTGTGCGGCCGGTGCATTCCGGTAATTGCTGATGACTATGTGGACAGGGCCTTTGGCACGGGTGTGGTCAAAGTAACCCCTGCGCACGACAGCAACGACTACGCTGTTGGCCAGCGCCACGGCCTGCCCACCATTGGCGTGCTCAGCTTGGACGCCACCGTCAATGACCATGCGCCCGAAAAATACCGGGGCTTGGACCGCTTCGTTGCCCGCAAGGCGATAGTGGCCGACCTGCAAGCCGAGGGCTTTTTGGTCGAGGTCAAAAAACACAAGCTGATGGTGCCGCGCTGCGCCCGCACCGGTCAAGTCATTGAGCCAATGCTGACCGACCAGTGGTTTGTCGCCATGAACAAGGTCAGCGCGCAGGACCCAAGCGGCAAGTCCATCGCCCAAAAAGCAATCGACGCGGTGGACAGCGGCGCTGTCAAGTTCATCCCTGAGCAATGGGTCAACACCTACAACCAGTGGATGAACAACATCCAAGACTGGTGCATTTCGCGCCAGCTGTGGTGGGGCCACCAAATTCCGGCGTGGTATGACGAGGACGGCGCGGTGTATGTGGCAAGCAACGAAGCCGCCGCTCAAGCCCAAGCGCCGGGCAAAACCCTGCGCCGCGATGACGACGTGCTCGACACCTGGTACTCGTCAGCCCTTATTGCCTTTGCGTCCATGGGCTGGCCTGAAAAAACCAAAGAAATGGACCTGTTTCTGCCTTCCAGCGTGCTGGTCACCGGCTACGACATCATCTTTTTCTGGGTCGCCCGGATGATCATGATGACTACCCATTTCACTGTTTCGCCGGAAAATCCTAACGGCGTGGTGCCTTTCAAGCAGGTCTACATCCATGGGCTAGTCAAAGACGCGCAAGGCAAAAAGATGAGCAAGTCGGAGGGCAATGTGCTCGACCCGGTGGACTTGATCGACGGCATTGAACTGGCCCCGCTGCTGGACAAGCGCTCCCAAGGTCTGCGAAAACCAGAAACTGCCCCGGCGGTGCGCAAGCAGACCGAAAAAGAATTCCCCGCGGGTATTCCGGGCTA
>JAYULP010000103.1:0-5619 GCA_043763445.1 Polaromonas sp. | reverse complement strand
GCTGGGTACAGCGCTTAGTGAGGCTGCCAAAGCGAGTGACGCCAAAGCCATCATCATCAGCGCTGACGCCATGTCAACTCACCAAGCCGTCGTTACTGTGATGGAAGCAGCTCGTCGAGCTGGTTTGACTCAAATCACATTTGCAGCGCAAGCATCAGGCACAGCCGGCGCTGGACCGCATTAATCTTATCTTGTGGCACTCTACAAAATAAATAGTCTGTATCTACGTCTTAGTCTTAGGCTGAAAAATGCCATCCAGCGTGCCTGGTTGCAGCGTGGACTGCTGGCTTGGATACTCAGTCCGCTGGCGCTGGTGTATGGTGTACTTATGCGTTTGCGCAGAACAGCCTACGACTTGGGGGTCTTGAAGTCGCAGTGCTTTCCAGTCGCTGTGGTGGTAGTCGGCAACGTCGTGGTGGGCGGAGCAGGTAAAACACCGCTGATAGTCGCACTTGCCCTGCACTTAAAAAAACAAGGCTTGACAGTTGGGGTCGTCTCACGCGGGTACGGCCGGCGAGACGACACTTGTGCCGAAGTACTGGCTACTGACCACGCTTGGCATGTAGGCGACGAGCCTGCACTCATCAAATCGGCAGCTCGCATTCCGGTCTTCGTCGCCCGGCGGCGCTGTGACGCTGTTCGTCTGCTGCTCCGCAACTATCCAGCGACTGAAGTTGTGCTGTGCGACGACGGCCTGCAGCATTACGCGCTAAAGCGAGATGTAGACATTGCTGTTTTTGACGACCGCGGCCTAGGTAACCGCTGGCTACTACCCGCAGGTCTGTTGCGGGAGCCGTGGCCGCAAAACAAAGCCCGTAGGGCCAAGTTGGTGCTGCATACCGGCCAAACACCACAATTTGACGGCTACAAATCACATCGAGAACTTGCCCACCACGGCGTTAATGCAGCAGGTCAACAAATCGCAATGGCAGACCTTAAGGGGCAAGCAGTTCATGCGGTAGCGGCAATTGCCAACCCCCAGGCTTTTTTTAACATGATTGAGTCCTTGGGTATTACGCTCGCTAGCCGAGTAGCGTTGCCCGACCACTACAGCTTTCCAAACGGACTGCTCGGCATCGTTACGCCTGGCAGTCGCGTTCAAACAGTTTTATGCACCGAAAAAGACGCGGTTAAGTTGTTTTCACTCGATGTACCAGCCGACGCGAGGCTTTTCGCTGTGGCACTGAAATTCTCACCCGAGCCGTCTTTTTTTATGGCCGTCGATGCGCTGCTGTCCCCCGTCCTTCAAAGGAAGAAATCAGAAATCTCAAGTACTATCCGCAGATGAATACTAAATTGTTTGAATTACTCGTGTGCCCGCTGACAAAAGGCACATTGCAATACGACGCAGCGCGCGGTGAGCTGATTTCACAAGCGGCAAAATTGGCTTACCCTGTCAGGGACGGGTTACCTGTGCTGCTTGAGTCAGAGGCAAGGCCATTAACTGACAGCGAAACTGCATGCTGAACTTGAAGCGGCCATGACGTTTGTTGTTTTTATTCCAGCTAGACTGCAGTCGAGCCGTTTGCCAAACAAGCCATTGGCAGATATTCACGGTGTCCCAATGGTGGTCAGAGTTGCACGTCAAGCCATGAAGAGCCGCGCAACCAGCACAATGGTGGCCACTGACAGCCAGAAAATACTTGACGTCTGTGCAACATTTAATGTTTCAGCGATGTTGACGCGGGAAGGTCACCCAAGCGGCAGCGATCGGCTCGCGGAAGCTTGCGATGTTTTGAAACTTTCAGACGATCAAATCGTGGTGAACGTCCAAGGTGACGAGCCCTTAGTGGACCCTGAACTTATCAACGCTGTCGCCGATACACTACAAAATCAATCCGACTGCAGTATGAGCAGTGCAGCGCACGCGATAGAAGATGTGGAGGATTTTTTAGATCCAAATGTAGTGAAAGTCGTTTGCAATGCTCGCCACCAAGCTCTTTATTTCAGTCGGGCTTCCATCCCAGCGTCCCGCGACAGCGGACACACGGCTTGGTGGAAATCGATAGCGCCTGGTGCGGGGCCGCTGCGCCACATTGGCATTTATGCTTACCGTGTCAAATTTTTGCGAGAGTTCCCTACGCTTTCTTCGTCTCCTGCCGAGTCAGCCGAGTGCCTTGAGCAACTGCGCGCTTTGTGGCACGGTCATCGTGTGGCAATACACATGACTCAGACAATCCCTGGCCCAAGCGTTGACACTTTGGCAGACCTGAATAAAGTGCGACTTCTGCTGTCCGCATCTGATGTGATTGCCCAAACATTGATCACTTCCGCTGCAAGGCAGCAATAGGTGTCAGCGTGTTACTCTGAAACCCGTGATCACGACCGACTTGGTTGCGATTCCGCTCCGGGTTTTGGGATAAAAGCTTCAGACTTCGGTATCAAATGGCTGTGCTGCCATGAGCTGTCAAAAAAATAAATTGTTCGAGGAAATTCATGAAACTCATCTTATTGGGTGCGCCCGGTGCGGGCAAAGGAACCCAAGCTACCTTCATTTGCAGCAAATATGGGATACCGCAAATTTCAACCGGTGACATGCTCAGAGCTGCAGTAAAAGCCGGATCGACATTGGGTGCAGAGGTCAAAAAGGTTATGGACTCGGGCGGCCTAGTCAGCGATAAGTTAATCATCAACCTAGTAGAGGAGCGAATTGCGCAACCAGATTGTGCGGAAGGATTTCTTTTCGACGGCTTTCCGCGAACTATTCCCCAAGCCGATGCAATGAAGTATGCGGGTGTCAGGCTTGATTACGTGCTAGAAATTGATGTTCCATTTGACGCGATCATTGAGCGCTTGAGCGGCAGGCGGTCCCATGCTCCGTCTGGCAGAACATATCACGTTAAACATAATCCGCCCAAGATTTTTGAGCTGGACGACATCACAGGTGAGAGCTTGATCCAGCGCGACGATGACAAGGAGGACACCGTCAGAACACGACTCGAGGTGTACGAAGCCCTGACTCGCCCATTGGTCGAATACTACTCAAATTGGGCAAGAAACGATGCAGTCGCTGCGCCAAAGTACCGGGTAATCAGCGGAATGGGGTTGGTCAACGAAATCACTGCGCGCGCATTGACTGCCCTAGCAGGCTGAATCGACCTAACTTACGGGCGGAATCTGTCGGGATTTTTGCTGAGATTTTTTACAGCGACACAGCGATTTGCTGCGTCGGCTACCTGCAAAGCAGCTGCAGCACCAGGGCAATACGCGCTTTGATAGCGTTAAGGCCTTCAGTGTGTTGAAATTTTTCCGCAGTAGCGGGAATGACCCGACCGCTGGAACAACGCGTTGTGACCCTAACCTGAACACCCAGATTTTGTGCACGAACCAGAGCGCTTTCAAGGCAGTGGTGAATTGTGCCGTTGCCAGTACCTGCAATTACAAGGCCATCCACGCCTTGTGCGACGAGGGCGTCAACGCAAAACCCACTTGCAGCGGTGACACTAACTAAAATTTCAATCTTGGGCCATTGGAAAGAAGTTGTCGCTGCACGCAGCTTTTCCCGAAATTGGTGGGCGACAGCCGGACTCGCTACTGTCGGCACATACACAAACCGCACACGCCCTTCTTCTACGAAGCCGACGCAGCCCGCCTCACCCGATCCAAATGCATCCAAACGATAAGGATGATCTTTCTGAACGTCAACGGCGCTATGAATCCGCCCAGCACAGGTAACCAATACCCCGGACAAACTGGGCTGCCCAGCAATAGCGATGGCATCTGCCAAATTTGATGGACCATCCGGCGAATATGAGTTCGCTGGGCGCATCGCACAAGTCAATACAACCAGTTTTGACGGTGCGCAAACCAAGTGAAGAAAAAATGCAGTTTCTTCAAGGGTATCGGTACCGTGGGTAATCACCACCGCGTGAACATCCGATGAGGCAATCAGCTCATCGACCCGAAGCGCGAGAGAGGTCAAGACCGTCCAATTCATGTCTTTACTGTCCAACTGCGCAATCTGTTCGGACTCCAGTTGGTAGCCATGAAGAGTTGTGCCGGGAACGGTTCGCAATATTGCCGCAATACTAAGCTCGCCGGCGCGGTAGTCGACATTGCTGGATGCAGAAGATGCCCATCCAGCGATGGTTCCGCCTGTGGCAAGAACCACAATTTTTGGTTGCATTGGGCCTCTTTTGTAGTTGCTGTTCGCCGTTAAATAGGTATAAAAATACAGTTACTGCGTTTGTATACAGATAAAATCTCGACTATTCAAACCAGTCGTTAATCGACTGCCACCAGAAGGGTTTAAAAATGAGTAACTATTTGGCAAAATTGCCCCTCATCAGCACAAGGCTAACTGCGCGGCAGCAGCAGATTCTTGAGCTTATTCAAAACGCAATTGCCAACACAGGCGCACCGCCGACAAGGGCTGAAATTGCTCACGAGTTGGGATTCAAATCTGCAAATGCAGCAGAGGAACACCTGCAAGCACTGGCAAAAAAAGGCGTTGTTGAACTGGTCAGTGGCACCTCTAGGGGCATAAGGCTTCGCAACAGACCGATGCACCACCTGAGTGACACGCAAAATAAGCAATTCACACGTCCAACTACTGGATTATCGCAACTAACGTTGCCACTGGTTGGCCGTGTCGCTGCAGGAGTGCCTATTTTGGCTCAAGAACACATCGAAAAGTCTTATCAAGTCGATGGTCATCTTTTTCAACAGTCGCCGGACTATTTTTTAAAAGTCAAAGGAATGAGCATGCGCAACGCAGGAATACTGGACGGTGATTTACTGGCTGTCAAATGTGCAAAGGATGCCAAAAATGGCCAGATCGTTGTTGCCCGAATCGGAGATGAGGTCACAGTTAAGCGCTTTAAAAAAACTGGGCAGACTATTGAACTCCTGGCGGAAAATGATGAATTCCAGTCTATTCGGATTGAGCCGGGTCAAAACTTTGAGCTTGAAGGGCTCGCTGTTGGACTCATTCGAAGCTGCGTTTTTTTATAGGCCACAACAAGTACGCTGGCCATCAACTCTTGTAACGGTATATTGCGTCGACTTTTTGCGGGGCGGCGGCCAACGAAATTACCCTAAACATAGCGACCCCTAGCGAGAAGTCGCATCTGAGTTGTTTGTTTGTATCTCGACCATGCGTGCGCCTTGTCTCGACCCTCCTCGCAGACGTTGATACAGCGGCTTGTAAAAACCCCAGAGCTGATGATTTTTTGTATCTGTTAGCAGCCAACTCGGTGCAATCTCTACAGATCTCGCTGTCTCATCCGCTCTGTGGTGCCAGCTAGAAAAAACTGCAAGTAGTTTCAAGACATTGAACGTCAAAAATTTATCTTTTGCTTAGCTGTCAAACGCAGGGTATCGCGAGCAGCAAGACCGCTGGCCTGATAGCCGCGGGACAATGGTGCACACGGGCAATCGAAACGTTCAATGCGAGTCAGCTCGAACGCTGCGCGAAAATAACGCAACGTCATGCCAAGCAACGAGCCTCTATGCTGCACCGGCTGACCTGCTCCCAATCTCCACACCAATCTAAATTCCGGAAGTCCAGAGTTGCGAGATTAACTGATCCCTGTATCGGTTTCGCTGTGTTGCATTGAATTGCCAGTTAACTGGCGACTCAATGCGGCGAATGTCGCAGGCGAAATACGCCCGCAGCTA
>JAYULP010000102.1:0-2272 GCA_043763445.1 Polaromonas sp. | reverse complement strand
CCCCAGCGATGATGATCGGATACCACAAGCCGTTGTACATATTGCCGGTTTGCGCCACGATGGCAAACGCGGTGGTGGGCAGCAAGCCGCCAAACCAGCCGTTACCGATGTGGTAGGGCAGGCTCATAGAGGTATAGCGAATGCGGGTAGGGAACATTTCCACCAGCATCGCGGCAATTGGCCCGTACACCATCGTGACCAACAGCACCAGGTAAAACAAAATCGCGGTTACCTGAAATTTATTGATTTTGGCTGGATCAGCCTTGCTGGGATAACCGGCGGCTTTGAGGTCATCGGCCACCGCTTTTTTGAATTCGATGTCTTTCTTTTTAGCCTCGTCAGCGGGTAAGCCCTTAGAGGTGTAGCCGGTAATTGCTGTGGCACCGATTTTGATTGTGGCCACCGTGCCGGCAGGCGCAGGCGCATTTTCATAACTTACCGAGGCTGCAGCTAACACCTGTTTAGCGATGTCGCACGAGCTGGTGAATTTTTGCGTGCCGGTGGGGTTGAACTGAAACGAGCACTCAGCAGGGTCAGCAGTCACCACTACTTGGTTTTTACTTTGTGCGGCAGCCAAGTCTGGGTTGGCCGCTTCAGTCAAGGCTTTGAAGACCGGGAAATACGTCAACACCGCCAGCAGGCAACCCGCCATAATGATCGGTTTGCGGCCAATTTTGTCGGACAACATACCAAACACCACAAAAAACGGTGTGCCCAAAATCAGCGAGTACGCCACCAAGATGTTGGCAGTGGGGCCGTCCACCTTGAGCGCTTGTGTCAGGAAAAACAGCGCATAGAACTGGCCCGAATACCACACCACCGCTTGACCAGCCGTCAAACCGACCAAGGCCAGAATCACGATTTTCAGGTTTTTCCATTGGCCAAACGCTTCGGACAGCGGTGCCTTGGAAGTTTTGCCTTCCGCCTTCATCTTCTGAAATGCCGGCGACTCGTTCATCGACATACGGATGTAGACCGACACGCCCAGCAGCAAAATTGACACGATGAACGGGATGCGCCAGCCCCAGTCAGCAAAAGCGACTTCACCAATCGAAGTACGCACACCCAAAATTACCATCAGGCTCAAAAACAAACCCAGCGTCGCCGTGGTTTGGATCCACGCGGTGTAAGCACCGCGCTTGTGATGGGGTGCGTGCTCGGCCACATACACCGCCGCACCGCCATACTCACCGCCGAGCGCCAAGCCCTGCAACATGCGCAGTGCAATCAAAATAACCGGAGCTGCCACGCCAATAGACGCGTAACTGGGCAGCAACCCCACAATAAAAGTTGACAAGCCCATGATCACGATAGTGACCAAAAAAGTGTACTTTCGGCCAATCATGTCGCCCAAGCGACCGAACACCAGAGCGCCAAAAGGACGCACGATGAAGCCCGCCGCAAACGCCAGCAATGCAAAAATGAACGCCGAACCAGCGTCAAGTCCGCTAAAAAACTGCTTGGCGATGATGGCCGCCAGTGAGCCGTACAAATAAAAGTCGTACCACTCAAAAACGGTTCCCAAGGACGAGGCAAAAATCACTTTTCTCTGCTCGGCGCTCATGGGTCGGTTGTCGACTGTTGTTGCCATTGTTGTGGTCTCCAAAATGAATTGGCTTTCACTATTGAAAGGTTAAGGTATTGTTTTTGCTGCGGCTGACCCATTTCTGACAAGCGTTTCAAGGCCATTTTTGTGAACCTGTGCGTCAACTTACAAGGTCAGCATTAACCCTAGGCGGCAAGTTCACAATGCAAAAAATTGACGGCTAAACCAGCGCTGCGCTACTTTTTCAGACCCTCAATTACTAGGGTAAGTCCTGATAAAGGCGCCTGACTGATCGCCGAACAGGTGCTGAGCCGGCATATCGATCAGCATTTTTTTCGTTCAATGGCCGTGGCGGCCCGCTGCTTGTCGCGGCGTCTGCGCCCCGAAAAATAGGGGCGGTGGAGCCCGCTTTGGCCTACATTGCGGCTGGGGCTAAACACCGCGAACCTCGACAACAACGCCACACGGTTGCCAGCTTTCCGACCGCGCTAGTGACGTTGAGGTTGACGTTGACGGCATTGGCATTGGGGTTGGGGTTGGGGTTGGTGATGCCAGTTCACTGCACCCTGATTGTTTGCACTGCCGTGACTAGCGACAGTCAGCCGCGCCGCCCTGCTGCTGATGACGGCAACCTAGGCGCTGAGACCCAAAAAAACAATCGCCGCCAGCACCGTGGCGGCCCACCAGCAATAAAACGCCCTGCCTGCGGTGTCGTTTTTGACAGCG
>JAYULP010000101.1:0-5633 GCA_043763445.1 Polaromonas sp. | reverse complement strand
GGGCAGCCTGCGCTGGTGGCAGCCACGAGCTGTCCTCGCGCCAGGTACACCCGCTTTGCCGGCCACTGGGATGGTGTCAGCGAAACTGAAGTTGCCCCGATTCCCCGCGCAGTGTGAGCTTCTTCAGCTAGGTCGTTAAACGCAAACCAGCGCATTCAACCGCTTGTCGCAGTACCGGGCGGCCCAGCGTTTTGCACCGCTCGGTGAGCGGCTACTTTCGCCGGCTTTGGGCAGGCGCTGATCTGCTAACCTCAAGTCGATGTTTGCGCCGCGCACCGACCCCCTGCTTGCTCCGATAGCGCCCGCTGCGCCTGCCCGCATGCCAGCAGCGCTGGTGGTGCTGGTGCTGTCGCTGCTGCTGGGGATTCAGCCTGTTACTACTGATTTGTATTTACCCGCGCTGCCGGCACTCAGTGCGAGTTTGGTCGCGCCAGTGGCCCATGCCCGCCTGACCCTGAGCGCGCTGCTGCTAGCGTTTGGCTGCTCCCAATTGGTCTGGGGGCCGTTGTCTGACCGCTTCGGTCGCCGCCCGGTTCTGCTGTGGGGTCTGGGGGCTTACACCGTTGCGTCCATGGCCAGCACCTTTGCCCCGAGCATGGCGGGCCTGATTACAGCGCGCATCGTGCAAGGCGCCGCCATGGGCGCCGCCGTGGTGTGTGCCCGGGCTGTGGTGCGCGACCTGTATGCGCCAATTGAAGCCGCCAAGGTCATGTCACGCGGCCTGAGCGGGCTGGGCCTGCTGGCCTGTTTGTCTGCGCCCATCGGCGGGCTGCTCAGCGACGCCTTTGGCTGGCGCGCAGCCCTGCTGGCCGTCGCCGTATTTGGTGCCGGCACGCTGGCGCTGGTAGCCCTGCGGTTTACTGAAACACTGGCCATTAAAAACCCACTGGCGCTGCAGCCCCGGTCGCTGTTAGCTGCCTGGCGACGCATTGTGGGTAACCCAACATTTGTGGCCTATTGCGCGCTGACGGCGGCGTCTTACGGTGGGCTGTTCACCTTTTTGGCCAGCTCATCGTTTGTGTTCATCGGCCTGTTGGGGTTGAGCAAAACCCAGTACGGCCTGCTGATGCTGTCGATGTCGCTGTTCTATATTTTTGGCACGTTTTTGTGCCGCCGCTTGTTGCCGCGCTTTGGCTTGCGCAAAACCGTGGCGCTGGCTGCTGCACTGAGCCTGACAGGCGGTACCGGCATGGGGCTGCTAGCCGTGCTGGGCGTGGGCAGCACCGCATCGGTGATGCTGCCGTTTTACGTTTTTATGGTGGGCCACGGCGTACACCAACCCTGCGGCCAAAGCGGTGCAGTCAACCCCTTCGCGACAACTGCTGGTACTGCCGCGGCCTTAAACGGCTTTTTAACGATGGTGGTGGCCTTTGCCATAAGCGGCTGGCTGGCGCTGCAGCCCGAAGGCTCAGTGCGGCCGCTGACCGATGGTGTCTGGTTCTGGAGTGTGTGCATTGCGCTGGCGGCGTGGACACTGGTGCAAAAATACGGCGAGCCCGCGGCAGCATGACAGCGTTGCCCCCCCACATCGCATTGACCGGGCCAACAGCGGCAGGCAAAACTGCCGCTGCGCTGGCCATTGCGCGGACGCTGCGGGTTGAAATCATCAGTGTGGATTCGGCCCTGGTGTACTGCGGCATGGACATTGGCACCGCCAAACCCAGCGCCAAGGAGCTGTGCGCCGCGCCGCACCACCTGATCAACATCCGCGAGCCGTTGCAGCCTTACAGCGCCGCTGACTTTGCCCGCGACGCCGCGCCGTTGATGCACGCCATCACCGCTCGCGGCGCAATGCCCCTGCTGGTGGGCGGCACCATGCTGTACTTCAAGGCTCTGTTTGAAGGGCTGGACGATATGCCGCCAGCCAACGCTGCCGTGCGCGAAGCCATTGCTAGGCAAGCCGCAAGTGACGGCTGGCCTGCGCTGCACGCTGCGCTGGCACAGGTAGACCCGCCTACAGCCGCCCGGCTAGCGCCTATGGACGCTCAACGCATAGCCCGCGCACTGGAGGTTTTTCGGCTCTCAGGTCAGCCGCTGTCGTCGTTTCAAAAACGCATCGCGCCTGAAAACAGCGCAGCGCAGGCAAACAATGCCTGGTCCAGCGGGTTAATCAGCCTTGAGCCCCAAGACAGAAGCTGGCTTCATGCGCGCATTGCACAGCGGTTTGACGCCATGCTGGCGGATGGTTTTTTGGACGAGGTTCGCACTTTGCGCGCCCGCGGTGACCTGCGGCCCGACCTGCCCGCCATGCGCTGCGTGGGCTATCGCCAAGCATGGGATGCACTCGACGGAACATTGCCCTTGGCCGAGCTGCGCGACAAAGGGGTGTTTGCCACGCGCCAGCTGGCCAAACGCCAACTGACCTGGCTGCGGGCACTGCCCAAGCGGCGTGTGGTCGCCTGCGATGACCCTACAGCTCAACAGCAGGTGCTGGCCATCGCCACTGCCCTGGCGGGGCGCACTGCAAAATTGCCTGCATGACATCGACATCGACACCGCCGCTGCTACCGACCCTTCGCCTGACCAACCTGAGCAAGCATTACGGCCAAGCCGCGGTGTTCAGCCAGGTCAACCTGCAGGTAGCAGCGGGCGAGTTTGTAGCGGTTGTCGGCCAGTCGGGTGTCGGCAAATCGACGCTGCTGAACTGCATGGCCGGGCTGGACAGCTGGGACGGCGGAGCTGTCATGCTCAACGGCGTAGACCTGGGTGGCCTGACAGACGACGCCCGTGCGCTGCTGCGCCGCCGGCATGTGGGCTTTGTGTTTCAGGCTTTTCATGTGCTGCCGCACTTGGACGTGGCGCAAAACATAGCGCTGCCGTTGCTGCTGCTGGGCCAGCACCACGCTGGGCACGACGCACGGGTACGAGCGATGTTGGACGCGGTTGGTTTAGCTGGCCTGGGCGCACGGCTGCCCCAGCAACTCAGCGGCGGACAACTGCAACGGGTAGCAATTGCCCGCGCGCTGGTTCACAAACCCGGCCTGCTGCTGGCCGACGAGCCCACCGGCAACCTTGACCCCACCACGGCCGCCGTGGTGATGGACGCACTGGTAGCCCAAACCCGAGAGCACGGTGCTTCTTTGGTGCTGGTGACCCATTGCGAAGCGGCAGCGGCGCGCGCCGACAGGGTGTTGCACTTGCGCAGCGACGGCATATCGAGTTGACGATGGTTGGCACCCTAAAACGGCCATACGAAGCAGCCAGAATTTGCCGCCACAGTGCTGACGCGCTGGTTTTTCTGCCCACTGCTCAGCCCGAGCAGGCCTGAGTCAGTTTTGCGCGGCCAGACCCTTCAACAAGCCAAGAGCAAACGAAGCCCATGACCTATTATTTTGCCGGCTGTTCTGGCGGGGCAACGCTGCTGCTCGGCCGGGCGGGCGCGCTAGCGCAGCGGGGGGTGAGCGCTGTGGTCGCGCCAGCGCACACACCGCCGGTAACCTAGCAGCCGGTGCGCGCTCACAGCTCAAAACTCACCACCGCCGCCGGTGCTTTGTCCGTGAGCCAAAACGAGTCCGTGGCACTGGCCTGAACGAATATCGGTTGCATCATTTTGGGCAAGTTCAGCTGGACCTGTGAGAGCTCTCGCAGCCCCACCGCGGTGGCCTGCACCGCGATCGCCGGCATATGTCCCTGGTCGTCCGGTCGGGCCTTATAGAGGCTCAGCTGAACACGCAGGGCCTCCTGCCACTGCCTAGATGACGGCCACGTCCAGCGAGATACCACCAGTTGCGCGCCGTCTGCACCAACGACTGACAGCTCTTTGGCCACCCGCGTTTGCAGTTGATCCACAGCTTGCTGAAATTGATTAGCTGGCATCGCCGCGTAGCGGGACAAAAAAGTTTCAAACGAAACGCGAGCCTCCAAGCCCCGGTGCATTAGCTTCGCCGGATCCACCTCAAAACGAAGCAACAGGCTTTGGGAGCTGACTTTTTCGACCACCGCCTTGTTGGCCAGCGCTTCATGCGCGTGGCTTTTTGCTTGTCCCAGCACCAGGCAAAGGCCCAAAATGAATCGTGCAGTCAAGCGCATCGGGGCTGGCACAGCTAACTGCAGGTCGGGTAGCGAGCTTTACAGCCCACCAAGATAGACGTTACCTGGCGTCCTGGAGCCCAAGGCAAAGGGAAACGTCTTGGTGTTGCCCCGGTAGGCGCCACGAATCAGCGAGCGGATGGTGTAGGCCGCGCCGCCGTTGGCGACGGTTTTAGTAACGCTGTTGTCGGCGTGGTAGTGGTAGCCGGCGGTGCCATGCGTGTGCCCACCCCAAGCATCGAGCGCGCTTGAATAACCCAGCAAACTGGCGTCAGTGCTGCGGTAGCGACCAAACAACGCGATGCCGTCGTAGCCAAAGCCAATCAGTGGCGGATGCGTCTGAGCGACGTAATCGGTGTCGTTGTATACGCCGTTCACGCCGCTGCTCGCATAGCCATCAGCATGGCAATGAGGACCACCACCGCCTTGGCCCACATGGCAGCCACCGGCACTCAACTCGGCCATGGCTTGCGAGGGCACCAAGGTGTTGTTGTAGACCGGGAACATCACCGCACCCGAGATCATGATGCCGTTGTCCGCTGTGCTGGCGTAGTTGTAGACGTCAGCATTGGCTGCGGTTGGCGTAGCACCGGTGTCACTGAGCAAGGTCGGCGTAAGCCCGTTTTGAATGACCGAAGTGACAAGCCCGTAGTCCTTCATTGGGATGCCGATGGTGTAGGCGTCGAGGTTGGTGTAGCGCGTTACGCTTTGGGCGGCATAGCCTGTGCCTGTGCTGGAGTCGCCCGGCGGCCGAGCAATGTCACGCAAGCCGTGCGGGTTGCCGCCGTTGCCGTAGCTGACGATCACCATGTACGGATGGTATTTTCCGCTGCTGTCTTTTTCATTGGTAAAAAACACATATGGCACCAGGTTTTGACCCGGAACACCGTCAGATATGGCGTCACTTTGCAGCGTGCCGGCCAGCAAGCCATCGCGAAATGCGGTGTACACCGCGGTGTCGTAGCGCAAGGTTTCGCCGGCCGCTTCAACCGCTGCCTTAATGGTTGCCAACATGGCTGTAGCGGCCGTCTTGGTTGCGCTGTTGGTGCCCGCTGCTGTGACCTGTGGCTTGTAAGCCGTGCTGACTTTGGACGAGGTGCCGGCTGGCCCTTCGACGACGCTGGCAACAATCGACTTGGTTTTGAAGCCAGCGGCCACGTTGGTGACATACGCGGTTGCACTGGGGTTGAAGTCGCTGGGAATACTGAAGTCAATCGGCGACGTGTAGAAGTACAAGGGCGTTGCATTCGCAGCACTACTGACCAGTGTATACACGCCGTTTTGCAGGCTTACATAGTAGTTGGCAAGCGCAAAACTGGCGTCGGCTGTGTGTGCATAAGTAGTGGTGCTGTAGTTATAGCGCTTCACGGCTTTTAGCAAGCGCGTGCCGCTGTCATAGGAAAAGCAAACATACCCGTAGGCCACCGACGCTTTGCCAAAATTGTTCCTGAACTTCAATGTGTTGCCAGCGCTGGTGTCAACGTCCACCGCATTGTTGGGGTGAAGGTGCGAGTCCATTCGGTAGCAAGATGCGTCCGTTGCATCGACTACCAGCTGATGGAGCTTGCTCAGGTAGGTGTTGTAGGTCGATGACGCCGGCACAG
>JAYULP010000100.1:0-5633 GCA_043763445.1 Polaromonas sp. | reverse complement strand
TCGGGCGGCTTGCGCCAGAGCGTGCCAAAGCTGCCGTTCCAGGTTTGAGCAACAAATGACAGCGGTACGGTGAGCGACGTGGCGTTTAGCGTTAGGCGGGCGCTGTCAGCTGTGAGCTCGGACAAAAGCGCATATGTCGGCGGCCCACCTCGGTGGGTCAGTACGATAAAGCCGGGCCGGTTCAGCTGGCGAATCAGCGGCAAACTGGCAGACGGGTTGAAATAACAAAAAACGCCTTGGTTTTGCGCTGCAGCGCAGGCGTCAAGTGTGTCCAGCGACACGTCCCACAGCGGCCCCAACGCCCGCCACGCCTGATTTTCATTGGTGCTGCTGCTGGCCAGAGCAGCCAAAAAGTCCGCATGAGAAGTCAGTACTGTGGCTGGTTTTGGCGGTGCTGTGAGCGCATTGGCTACGCTCACCACCGCGAGGGGCGTTGACACGGCTGGCAGTGGGGCCGGCCGAGCGAGCGCTGTTGGGCCGCTCGGCTCAACAGCGGCTAGCAAGTGTGCGCCTGAGCTTGCCGGTGTACTGGCGGCCCAACTGTCTTGCAGCAACTGCCACGCGCAAAGCGCCATGACGCTGGCCAGTACAGAGCCAATCACCACGCCACCGGCCTTGGACAGCAGCACCGTCCGGGTCAAGGCGCTGACGGCGCTAAGCCGGCTACGGGTGTAGGCGTGTACGGCAGTAAAAAGGTCGGCCGACGGCACAGGGCCGAAGACTTCGTACGCAGCGCGGTCCAGTGTGACAAGCCCGACTTGGCGATGCCCCCCGGCATAGGCCCCCAACAGGGCCCGACCGCACAGCAAATTAATGCGCCGCGGCACGCCGCGTGACAAGCGGTGAACCCGGGCCAGCGCCTTATTGTCAAAAGGTATCGGCCCTGCTAGACCGGCAACCGCCAGCCGGTGTGCAATGTAGTGGCCGCTGTCTTGCGGCGACAAGGCATTGAGGTGATAGCGCGCAATTACCCGCTGCGCCAGTTGCTCCAGCTCTGGACGTGCCAGCATGTCGCGCAGTGTGGGCTGGCCGATCAGGATAATCTGCAGTAACTTGCGCTCGTTGGTCTCCAAGTTGGTCAGCAGCCGCAGTTGCTCGAGCACGTCACTGGATAAATTTTGTGCTTCGTCGATCACCAGTACATTGTTCTGCCCAGCCGCGTGAGCCGCCAGCAAAAATGAATTTAACGGGTCAATCAGGTCCTTAGCCGTATTGACCGGGCGCAGCGGACGCACATGGAATTCATCGCAAACTGAGCTGAGTAATTCTCTTACCGTCAGTTTGGGATTGAAAATATAAGCCACATTGCAATTGTTAGGGATTTGCTCCAGGAAACAACGACATACCGTTGTTTTTCCGGTGCCAATGTCACCGCTGAGCAGCACAAAGCCACCGCCCGCGTCCAAACCGTACAACAAGTGCGCTAGCGCCTCCCGATGTTGCTCGCTCATAAAAAGGTAGCGTGGGTCCGGGGCAATCGAAAACGGATCGCGCTGCAAGCCGAAAAATTTCTCGTACATAGCCACTAGCATACGTTGGGCAGCGGGACACGAGGGATGGTTTGCCCAGCTCTGGTGCGGTGGTGGTGGCGTCGGCCGCAATGATCTACAGGGCGCTTTGCGCAGCTCCACCCAGGCCAGCTTACCGGGTCTTGGCATCGCTTTGCGTTAAGCACTGCACAAAAGTACACTAGGCAGTTATCTAAAGCAGCCATTTTTCAAGGCAAAAAGTCAATGAACGCCCCCGTCGATGTTTCGTTTTTCAACCGCACAGCCAAGCCGTTGACCAGTTACCGCAAGTACTGGGCAGCGCGCTTTGGCACGGCCAAGTTTCTTCCCACGTCGCGCGCTGAGATGCAAGCACTCGGCTGGGACAGCTGCGACATCATCATCGTGACCGGTGATGCTTATGTTGACCACCCAAGTTTTGGCATGGCGGTAATCGGACGGATGCTGGAGGCGCAGGGCTTTCGCGTCGGCATCATTGCCCAGCCCGAGTGGCAAAGCGCCGAGCCGTTCAAAATTTTGGGTAAACCTAATTTGTTTTACGGCGTCACGGCGGGCAACATGGACAGCATGATCAACCGCTACACCGCAGACCACAAAATCCGCAGCGACGACGCCTACACGGCCGGCGATATTGGCGGCAAGCGCCCCGACCGCGCAGCGCTGGTGTATTCGCAGCGCTGCCGCGAAGCGTACAAAGACATTCCCATCATTTTGGGCGGTATTGAAGGCTCACTGCGCCGAATCGCCCACTACGACTACTGGTCTGACAAAGTACGCCGAAGCGTTGTGGTGGACGCGAAATGCGACCTGCTGCTATACGGCAACGCTGAACGCGCCATTGTTGAAATTGCCCATCGCTTGGCAGCCAAAGAGCCGATCGCTCAGATGACTGACATTCGGGGTACCGCCTTTATTCGCCGCGCAGGCGACGACACCGCCCAAGGTTGGTTTGAAATTGACTCGACCAGTGTGGATGAGCCCGGTCGGGTGGAGGCACACGTCAACCCGTACATGATGATTTCTGATGTTGCCAAGGAAAACGGGGCGACTTGCGCGCGCGAAGACGAGGCTCAGAGCGTAGCAACGCTGGCGCAAACCGCAGCCAAAAACTCTACCGTCACCACATCAATACAGGCCGGCCCCAGCAACCCTGCGATCAAGCCGCTGAACTTCGTGCGCAACCCAGCGTTGCCGCACATGCAGGGCAAAATCAAAGTGCCACCGCGTGAGCGCTCGGTCATTCGCCTGCCGTCTTATGAGCAGGTCAAAAGCGACCCGGTGCTGTATGCCCATGCCAACCGGGTGTTGCATCTGGAGACCAATCCTGGCAACGCGCGTGCGCTGGTACAAGCTCACGGCGAGGGCCACACAGCCAAAGACGTCTGGATCACGGCGCCGCCTATTCCGCTGACCACGGCTGAAATGGACTACGTTTTTGACCTGCCGTACGCCCGCAGTCCCCATCCGGTTTACATGGATGACAACGGCAGCCATGACCACACCACTAAAATTCCGGCCTGGGAGATGATCCGGTTTTCAGTGAACATCATGCGCGGCTGTTTCGGCGGTTGTACCTTCTGCTCCATCACCGAGCACGAGGGTCGGATCATTCAAAGCCGGTCTGAAGACTCGGTGATTCGCGAGATTGAAGCCATCCGCGACACCGTCAAGGGCTTTACCGGCTCCATCTCCGACTTAGGCGGTCCAACCGCCAACATGTACCGTATTGGCTGCAAAAGTCCTGAAATTGAAGCGGCATGTCGCAAGCCCTCCTGTGTCTACCCCGGTATTTGCCAAAATCTCAACACCAATCACAACCCACTGATCAAAATGTACCGCCGAGCGCGGGCACTCAAGGGGGTAAAGAAAATCTTGATCAGCTCCGGGGTGCGCTACGACCTGGCTGTTGAAAGCCCGGAGTACGTCAAGGAACTGGTCAGCCACCATGTTGGCGGTTACTTGAAAATTGCGCCTGAGCATACCGAGCAGGGCCCGTTGACCAAAATGATGAAGCCGGGCATTGGCAGCTACGACAAGTTCCGACAAATGTTTGAAAAGTACACGCTGGAGGCAGGTAAGAAACAGTTTTTGATTCCGTACTTTATTGCCGCGCACCCTGGCACCAGTGACGACGACATGATGAACTTGGCAATTTGGCTAAAGAAAAGCGGCTTTCGAGCCGACCAGGTACAGACTTTCTACCCCAGCCCGATGGCAACCGCTACGGCGATGTACCACACCAATAAAAATCCGTTGCGCAAAATCACCCGCGACAGCGAAACCGTGGACATCGTGCGCGGGGAAAAGCGCCGCCGGCTGCACAAAGCGTTTTTGCGCTACCACGACCCCAATAACTGGCCACTGTTGCGCGAAGCCCTCAAAACCATGGGCCGCGCTGACCTGATCGGCAATGGAAAAAACCATTTAATTCCGACGTTTCAGCCCCTGCTCGACGGCTCTTACCAGTCTGCGCGTAAAAAAAATTCCACCAGGCTTGCCAAGGCGTTGCCAGCGGTAGCACCGGCTAAGGGGCAGCTGTTGACGCAGCACACTGGGCTGCCGCCGCGCGACAACGGCTCGCGCCCAGCCATCGGAAAAGCTGGTTTCAAGGTCCGAAAAAATCCGGTTTAAAGTTGGCTGAAATCTGGTCTGGGATAATTTTCAGGCCATTTTTTGATGAAACCAAGCGCTAGCCGTTGTTATTGCTTGCTGTGATGCTATTATTTTTGTAGTAACTGAGTTGTTGCTCCTGTGCACAAAAAAACAGGCAAACAAACAGGCAAACTCATCGACAAGCTCAGATCGAGCGACAAAAATACGAGAAAAATAATTGTTTTCACCGCAACGGGGCTGCACTAACAAGCTAGCACGCCCACAGCACCCGACTGTGATTTGTAGGCCTTGGCATAGCCCGGCCGAAACTGCTTGTTGAGCAGTGTGCCGCGCGAGTCACTGTAGTGCAGCGTGGCGATGATGCCGTCGGCCGCGCAACCCGCCGCTTGCAGTGTGCCTTCAGCCAGAAAGCCAGACCCGTAGAGCGGAATGCTCGCCTTCAAGCCTGCAGCTGCATAGTCCTTGGTGAATTTTGATGCGCCGCCGTCAGAAAAAAACAGGCGGTGATGCCTGGCCTGAGCGCTGTGATTTCTGTCAACAAGGCTTGAAACTCGACGTTCGGAAACGGCAGACTCATTTCTCTGGTGACGACGCCACCACCTGCAAGGTAGCCTTCTTTGAAGCCCTCGAACGCCTAATCGCCTGCCGCGTACTCCCAAGTGAAGCAGACTACTTTCTTGTGGCCCCTAGCAATCATCAGTGGACCGAGTGCCCGGGTTGGCAGCGAGTTTGAAAAAGAGGTGCGAAAAACATTGGGTGCACACAAGCCGCTTGCAGCTGCATGCGCGCCTGCGTTCGGTATTAGGCTCAACACGCCGCTTTCACCCACCACCTTCTAACTACCCATGTGCACGCCAGAGTGCACAGCTCCTACGATGACATCGGCCTTATCGCGCTGCACCAGTTTGTTCGCGTTTTCAATACTTTTGGATGGCTCTGATTCATCGTCGACCTTGAAACACTCAATCTCGCGGCCTCCAAGTTTGCCGCCTTGTTCAGCCAGCGCCAGGCGAAAAACGTTTTCAATGTTCACCGCCAACTGGGAGAACGTGCCGGTGTAGGGCAACATAAAACCCAACCGCAGCTTGCTGGTTTGGGTCCCGGCGCAGCCCTGAATGCTGCTGCGCTGCAGGCTAGAGCTGTTCGGCGTGAAGGCTGGCGTGGCGTTAAATCAAGAGGGCCTAAGGGTATTGAAAGTTTCTTGGTCAAGCGCAGGATATGTAGCGCGGCAAGCGGTTAAGTTTGGGAGGTCTTGCAGGCCATGAGCAGCACCCGAATGGTGAGCGTGCGCCGTTGTTGCGCAGCAAGTGAAAAACCCAGCCCATCTCACTCAACCCACGCCTGATCGGGCAGATTGACATTCGCTATTATTTTTATAGCTGCAAAGCATTGCTAGTCTTGGGCAAGGCACTTTTTCCAACAAATAAGGCGATTTACTGCTTGATCAACGGGCAGCAGGTGGGGGCGTTACCGGCGAGCTGGATGCAAATCAGTTGCGGTGGTCTATTTGCT
>JAYULP010000099.1:0-5634 GCA_043763445.1 Polaromonas sp. | reverse complement strand
GTCGAGATTTTGGCCAGGCCGAGCCCGAGCGGTACGTGCGGTTTTCTACTGCCAGTTCAATGGGCCAACTCAAAACGGCCATCGCTCGGCTGGAGCGCCTACTTGATTGACGCTCCTGGTGAGTCCCAACACCCGGTATTTAATTGGCCCGTGCGGGTGTACTGGGAAGATACCGACGCCGGCGGCATCGTTTTCTACGCCAATTACTTGAAATTTTTTGAGCGCGCACGCACTGAGTGGCTCAGAAGTCTAGGCGTTGAACAACAGCGGCTTAAAACCGAGGCTGGCGGCATGTTTGTGGTGGCCCAAGCGCAGTTGCGCTATTTTCGGCCGGCCCGCCTGGACGACCGCCTACGCATCACCGCCCGTCTGGTCACACTGGGCAGGGCCTCAGTGACGATTTTTCAGCAAGCATTGGTGATGGCTTCGCCGGCTACTGGCAACGTAGATTCGCTACAAAAATCAGAGCAATACAGGCAGTCAAACAAGCGGCTATCGGCTGATGAGGCTGAATTTGGCACCCTACTTTGCGACGCTAGCATCCGCATTGGATGGGTCAGCGCTCACAGCCTGCTGCCGTCACGCATTCCGGCTGATTTGCTCAGCCGCCTGCAAACCCACACCCGAGCCCTTTTATGAGCCAAAACATGTCTATCGTCAGCCTGATTCTCAACGCCAGCTGGGTGGTGCAAGCCGTAGTGGCCTTGCTGCTGGGCATATCTGTAGCCAGTTGGGCGGCCATCTTCAAGAAAATTGTGGCCTTGAAAAAAGTAGCCGCGCTAAACGACGAGTTTGACCGGGAGTTCTGGTCGGGCACCAGTTTGAACGATTTGTTCGCTGCTGCGGCGCAAAATGCAAAGCACTCTGGCCCAATGGAGCGCATTTTTGCCAGTGGCATGCGCGAGTACCAAAAACTGCGCGAACGCCGTATCACTGACCCTGGCACCTTGCTCGACGGTGCCCGCCGTGCCATGCGGGCCAGCTACCAACGTGAAGTTGATGCAATTGAGTCGAATTTATCGTTTTTAGCCACAGTGGGTTCGGTCTCACCTTACGTCGGGCTGTTCGGCACGGTGTGGGGCATCATGCACGCCTTCACTGGCCTGGCCGCGCTGGAGCAGGTCACGCTGGCAACGGTGGCCCCTGGCATTGCCGAGGCGCTGGTGGCTACCGCCATTGGCCTGTTTGCTGCCATTCCAGCCGTGGTGGCTTACAACCGGTTTGCCCATGACATTGACCGCGTGGCCAACCGGCTGGAAACGTTCATTGAAGAATTCTCGAACATCTTGCAACGCAACCTCGGTGCCCTGTCACCTTCAGGCCACTGAGCAGGACCGCGCAATATGCCTTCAATTTCATCGCGCAGCCGGGGCCGCCGCAACATCAGTGAAATCAATATGGTGCCCTTTATCGACGTGATGCTGGTGCTGCTGATTATTTTCATGGTCACCGCACCGCTGGTCACGCCCAGCATAATTGCACTACCCAAGGTAGGGCGAGCGCCGGCCCAACCGCAAAACCCGGTGCAAATTTTGATCAGTAAAGACGATCTCGTGCTGCTCAAACTCAAAGCCGTCACGGTACCCACCACGCTAGCCAATGTCGCGGCCGACGTGATTCGCCTGGATGCTAACGTCAAGCCAAGCCAAAGCGGGGCTACGCCCACGCCAGTGGTCATCAGTGCGGACAAAGCCATCAGGTATGAAACCGTCGTCAAGGTGATGGACAATCTGCAAAAAGCCGGTGTGGTGCGCGTCGGCCTGTCTGTGCAATCGGGCAAGTAAGCTGCCCATGGCCAGCGCGTTGTCTGTGCAAGCCGCCCAAGCGCGTGAATTTGCACCGCCAAAGAGCCACAAGTCATGGCGAGCTTTTGCATTGGCGCTAGCGGCGCACCTGCTGCTGCTGCTTGCGCTGACCTGGGGGGTAAGCTGGAAAAACAGCGACGAAGCCGCTACCTTTAGCGCCGAGCTCTGGACTGGTCAGCCGAAACCGGTACCGCCGCTGCCCACGCCCGCACCTGACACGCCCCAGCCGACACTCACGCCTAGCCCCCAACCAGCGCCGTCGCCGGTTAAAGCCGATGCTCTGGTGCCAGATGTTGACATCGCCTTGGAAGAAGAAAAAAAGCGTGCACTACGGCGCAGGCAAAAGCAGGCGGTGCGTGAGGCCGAGCAAGCGGCTGAAAAAGCCGCCGATCTGGCGGCAAAAAAACAGGCGAAGCTCAAAGAGGGCCAAGCCCGCCTGAAAGTCGAGCAAGCGGCTGAAAAAGCTGCGGACAAAGCAGACGCTGAAAAAGCCGCCACTGCCAAGGTCAAAGCGCAGGACGCTGCCCGCAAGCAAGAGCAACAAAAGCAAGCCGCTGCAGCGGCCAAGGCGCAGCGCGACGCTAACCTGGCCCGCATGGGCGCACAGCTGGGTCCGGCTACAGACGGCGGCAGCCCAAAAAACACTACAGCCCAAGGCGGTGGCTCGTCTGCAACCTACGGCGGGATCATCAAGGCAGCGGTCAAGCCCAATGTGGTGTTTAACAGTGACATTACGGGTAACCCTAGCGCCAAAATCGAGGTGCGCCTCACGCTGGACGGCACCATCATCAGCCAACGGCTGCTGGCCTCCAGCGGCAACAAGGCTTGGGATGACGCGGCCATGAATGGCGTTGCCCGCACTCGGGTTATGCCCCGCGATGTGGACGGCCGCATACCAGACACCACGCTGATTCTGGAAATGCGACCTAAAAACTAAGCCGTTTCAAGACTGCTGTGCTGGCTACATTTGCTATTATTAGCATAGCTACTCAGGGTTAAAATACGGCGGCTACTTTATGGTTTGGCTTAAAAACAGCTCCCAAACCCCGATTTCGGGCCAGTTTTAGTCATACACGATGCTTGCCAGCCCCTGATCTGCCTGTGCCGTCCAGCTGGCCAGCGCTGCGTCCGTCGGGAAAAATCGGGCCGCATCGCCAAGCTGCAACTCAACTGAGGCGCCAAGGCGCTGCACGCTTAAACGCACCGGCAAGCCGCAGGTCAGCGCTTCAGGGTCACTGGCATCCCGGCGTGGCGGAAAGTCTTTGACTAAGCGCTGTACATCGGGCACACCAGCATTGACCGCCACCCGCAGGTACTTGCCAAATTTGCACCGCGCTGCGTCTAGCGACCACAGCTGCGTGACCTTGAAGCGGCGACCAAAACGATCGCTGCCGGGCTGCAGCGTGCCCTGCACGATGACCAGCTCATCGTCTTTGAGCAAATCGCGGTGGGCATTAAAACTGGCCTCGTCCACCGAGGCTTCCAGCGTGTCGGTTTTATCGTCCAGATTGAACAGTACCAGCTTACCCCGGTTGCCGTTGATGACGCGCAAGTCAGTCACGATGGCGGCCAATAGCAGCGAGTCACGCGCATCAATCAGGTCTTCGAGCTTGAGTTTGGCAAACCGCCGAACCTCAGCTTCAACCGCGTCAAATAAATGACCCGACAAGTAAAAACCGATGGCGGTTTTCTCCTGCACCAGCCGCTCTTTGACCCCCCACGGCGCGACATTGACCAAATCCGGCTCCTGGTCGCTAGCGCCGTGACTGCCGCCTTCGCCGCTGTCAGTGCCCATGTCAAACAAGCCGCCTTGGTTGGCATTGGCTTGGGCCGCAGCTGAGAACTCAAAAGCACGATCAGTCGAAGCCAGCAGCGCAGCGCGGTTCGGCTGCAGCTTGTCGAAAGCACCGGCTTTGATCAGCGCTTCCACAGTACGTTTGTTGAGCTTGCTGCGGTCGACTCGTACCGCAAAGTCAAACAGCGACGTAAACGGGCCGGCCGCGTCGCGCGCGGCAACGATGGCCGCTATGGCCTGTCGGCCAGTGCCTTTGATCGCCCCCAGCCCGTAGCGCACCGACGTGCCGCCGGTGGGCTCAAAGCGGTAGTCGCCGCGGTTCACGTCGGGCGACTCGAAACTAAGCCCCATTTTTTGGGCGTCGCTATGCAGCATCCGCAGCTTGTCGGTATCGTCCATCTCCACCGTCATATTGGCGGCAAAAAACTCGGCCGTGTAGTGCACTTTGACCCAAGCGGTGTGGTAGGCCAGCAGCGCATAGGCAGCGGAGTGCGACTTGTTAAAGCCGTAGCCCGCGAACTTCTCCATCAGGTCAAACACCTCGTCGGCTTTTTCTTCACCCAGGCCGTTTTCGCCCGCGCCTTTGCGGAATATTTCCCGGTGCGCTGCCATTTCCTTTTCATCTTTTTTGCCCATCGCCCGGCGCAGCATGTCGGCCCCGCCGAGGGAGTAGCCACCCAAAATCTGCGCAGTTTGCATCACCTGCTCTTGGTAGACCATGATGCCGTAGGTCTCCTCGAGCATCGGTTTGACACGCGGGTCCGGGTAGTCTGGGATTTCCTTGCCGTTTTTACGGGCAATATACGATGGGATCAAGTCCATCGGGCCAGGCCGGTACAGCGCGTTCATCGCAATCAGGTCTTCCAAGCGGTTGGGCTTGGCGTCTTTGAGCATGCGCTGCATGCCCACGCTCTCGAACTGAAACACCGCCTCGGTGTCGCCGCGCGCAAACAGCGCGTACACCGACTTGTCGTTGAGTGGCAGATTTTCAAATCTAAAGTCTTTTTGCGACGGGTGGCGTGCCACGATGAAGTCTTTGGCGATTTCAAGAATCGTCAGCGTGGCTAGCCCTAAAAAGTCGAACTTGACCAGTCCAATCGCTTCCACATCATTTTTGTCGAACTGGCTCACTGCCGAGCCGCCGCCTGGCTGTGCGTACAGCGGGCAAAAGTCCGTTAACTTGCCTGGCGCAATCAGCACGCCGCCGGCATGCATACCGACGTTGCGCGTGAGCCCTTCGAGCTTGCGGGCCAGTGCCAGCAGCGTGTGTACATCTTCTTCTTTGGCTTCGCGCTCGGCCAAAACCGGCTCAGCTTCTAGCGCATACACCAGCTTGTCGCCTTTTTTTCGCTCAGCTGGCACCAGCTGCAGCGTCACGGCTTGCCCGGGTTTGTTCGGAATCAGTTTGGAGATACCGTCACAAAACCCGTAGGGGAAGTCCAGCACCCGCCCCACGTCACGGATGGCAGCGCGCGCGGCCAACGTGCCAAACGTCACAATTTGGCTCACCGCGTTGTGCCCGTACTTGCCTTTGACATAGTCAATCACCCGGTCGCGGTTTTGCTGGCAAAAATCAATGTCAAAGTCAGGCATTGACACCCGCTCGGGGTTCAAAAACCGCTCAAACAGCAGGTTGTACTGCAGCGGGTCTAGGTCGGTGATTTTCAGCGAATATGCCACCAAGGAGCCCGCGCCCGAGCCCCGCCCTGGCCCCACTGGGCAGCCGTTGTTTTTGGCCCAGTTAATGAAGTCCCCCACAATTAAAAAGTAGCCTGGAAATCCCATCTTCAGGATGGTTTGAATCTCAAAGTCCAGCCGGGCCGCGTACTCTGGCCGTTTTGCCTGCCGCACCGCAGCATCGGGGTACAGATGCGCTAGCCGTTGCTCCAAGCCCTCGGCTGAGGCATGACGAAAGTAATCGTCAGGCGACATGCGTGTGCCGTTGACTTCGGGCGTGGGGTATTCGGGCAGCATAGGCTTGCCGAGTTCCAGCGTTAAATTGCAACGCTTAGCGACTTCGCCCGAATTGGCCAA
>JAYULP010000098.1:0-13677 GCA_043763445.1 Polaromonas sp. | reverse complement strand
CCAAAAGCACGATTGGCCTGCTCTGGGCGGTGTCGGTGGTGGTGGAAATCGCCTGGTTTTTCACCCAAGCGCGCTGGCTGAGCCGGCTCAGCTTGCCGGGCTGGCTGGTGTTGTGCGCCGGTGCGATGGTGCTGCGCATGGGCCTTACCGCCACCGGCGCTGCGTTCATTGGCTGGCTGATCGTTGCTCAGGCGCTGCACGCCTTGAGCTTTGCCGCCCACCACACCAGCTGCATTGCTTTGCTGTCGCAGTACTTTGCAGGGCGCTTGCGCGGGCGCGGGCAGGCGGTGTATGTAGTGGTGGCCTACGGGTTGCCAGGCGTGTTGGGCGGCGTGGCGGGCGGCGCGCTCAGTGCCCGGTTTGGCCTGGTTGCGGTGTACTGGGCGGCGTTGGTGGCCAGCGCCATGGCCATGGGGTGTGCATACAAGTTGTGGCAGCTAGCCGCCGCCAAGCCCGCAGCGCTGGCATGATGGCGGTAGGCCGTTCCTTGCCGCAACAGCGGCGTTACCCAATTGGCCTGCAGGCCTTTATTGAAGGACCAACACCATGACCACTGATGCCAATTTGCACTGCATTCGCGAGGGCGAAGGCCCCGTCGTTGTGCTCAGCCATGCGCTGGGTTGCGACATCAGCATGTGGGACGGCGTAGCCGCACTGCTGATGGGCCAGTACACCGTACTGCGCTACGACCACCGTGGCCACGGCTTGTCGGGCACGCCGCCAGGGCCTTACAGCATCGATATGCTGGCTGACGACGCGGCCCGGCTGATTGCCGAGGAGGTGGGCGGGCCGGTGCATTTTGTCGGCCTCAGCCTGGGCGGCATGACGGCGCAAGCGCTGGCGGCCCGCCATCCGGCGCGGGTCAGCAGCATCACCGTAGCCAACTCGGCGATGGTGTTTGACGAAGCAGCGCGCCAGGCGTGGCGGGCGCGAGCGCACATGGTGCGCACGCAGGGTGTGCAAGCGGTTGCCGACGCGGCCTTGCAGCGCTGGTTTACGCCTGAATTTCGGGCCGATATCGGCATGGGTGGTTTGGCGGGCGGCGCTGAGCGAGCGCTGGCGCTGCGCGAGCGCTTGGTAGTCAACGACCCCCAGGCCTACGCCATGGGCTGCGAGGCGGTCGCTGAAATAGACCTTCGAGCCAGTAACCGCCTGATTGCCTGCCCGACGCTGGTGATCGCCGGCACCCGCGACGTCGCCACGCCGGCAATGCTGTCGGCGGCCATTGCCCACAGCATTGCCGGCGCCGAGCTGGCCACGCTGGACGCCGCACACCTCAGCGCGGTGGAGCAACCGATTGCTTTTGTGGCGTTGCTGGAGCGTTTTTTTGAAAGTACCCTGGTATGACTGACCTTGAACTTGTCTCACCGGCAGCAAGCCGGCCTGCATGCCGTTGCACGGTGTTGGTGCTCAATGGCCCGAACTTGAACCTGCTGGGTACGCGAGAGCCCAGTGTGTACGGCGCGCAAACCCTTGCCGATGTGCAGCAGCTGTGCAGCGCAGCGTGCGAGGCGCACGGTCTGGCGCTGGACTTTCGCCAAAGCAACCACGAGGGCGTGCTGATTGACGCCCTGCACGAAGCCGGGCGCGCCCAAGCCGCTGGCACGCTGGCCGGGGTGGTGCTCAATGCCGGCGCTTACACCCACACCAGCGTTGCGCTGCATGACGCCATCAAAGGCGCTAATGTGACGGTCATTGAGCTGCACCTCAGCAACGTGCATGCACGGGAGGCTTTTCGCCACCATTCTTTTATCTCGCCAGCGGCCAAAGCGGTCATGGCGGGTTTTGGGGCGGCAGGCTACGCGCTGGCCATCCAGGCGCTGGCCGGCATGGTGCCCGTCAGCACGCGCTGATTGCGTTGCCGGTCTGCCGATGTCCCTGTCGTCAAAGTTTGTCATTGATGAGCGCGAAGTAGCGCTGTTTGCTATTCGCGCTCAGGGTGCAGGCGGACAAAACGTCAACAAGGTGTCCAGCGCGATTCACTTGCGCTTTGACATTGCCGCGTCCAGCCTGCCCGATGAGATCAAAGCCCGGCTGTTGGCGTTGAGCGACAGCCGCCTGACGCTGGGCGGTGTGCTAGTGCTCAAAGCCCAACAGCACCGTACTCAGGAGATGAACCGCGCCGACGCGCTGGTGCGCCTGCAGGAGGTGGTGGACAGCGTCTGTCATGCACCCAAAGCGCGCCGCGCCACCAAGCCAAGCTACGGCGCCAAACAGCGGCGGCTCAATAGCAAAAGTCAGCGCGGCGCCATTAAAAACCTGCGGGGCAAGGTCAGTGACTAATTTGTGGCAGCCCAAAGTCATTTTGTTGCCAATAAGCAGCAGTGCCCGCATATCCAGTTGCTCAGTAGCTATTCATACAGTAGCAGCTAGGGCCAAGGTGTTGGACCAAAACGAGCCGCTACAGCCGCTACCGGCTGCTGGTCTGGCAGCGTGCTGACCGTGCTGGCCTGCCGCTAGCCCAGCGGCTCAGTTGGCCTTACCTCTCAATTGCCAGCAGCTCGACTTCAAAGGTCAAGGTGGCGTTCGGGGGCACTGCACTGCCTGCGCCCCGGTCGCCGTAAGCGCTAGCGGGTGGGCAAGTTAGCGTCGCTTTGCCGCCTACCTTGATTTTTTGCATGCCTTCAGTCCAGCACGGCACCACGCGAGTCAGTGGGAAGGTGGCCGGCGCGTTGCGTTTGTACGAGCTGTCGAACTCTTTGCCGTCGGCCAAAGTGCCTCTGTAGTGGACCTTCACCGTGTCGGACGCCTTGGGCATCGGCCCGGTGCCGTCCACCGTGTGGGTAACTTTTACGCCCGACGGCAGGGTTTGCGCTGGAGCCACGGCCCAGGCCGCACTGCACAGCGCAGCCCAGGCCAGCGCTGAAAGCGCAAAACGGCTGCGAGACGAAAATAAAAAAGAGCGTGTCATGGTGTCCTTGTGCGGGGAGTAAAGGGGTGAGTAAAGGGGGGAGTCAGAGGTAAGTCAGGGATGAATAAAACGGGCAAAGGCGGTTGCTCCGCCGGGAGTATCCGGTGCTACTGCCGCTCACTGATGCTGGCGTTGTAGCGGCTTGCAAGGGGTACTGCGCCTTGAGCGCTGCGGACAATCGTCAAAAAAAGAGGTGGGCGCTGAGTTTTCAGCGGAAAAACTAAAAATTAAGGGTGCGGCTGAAAACAGAGCTAAACCCACAACTGAGACCCCCGTTAATCAGGCGTTTACCGAAAAACTGGCGTAGCGTGTCTCGTCCATCAGCGCGGCCAACTCGGCTGCGTCGCTTAGCTTTATTTTGAAAAACCAGCCTGCGCCCAGCGGGTCGCTGTTGGCAAGCGATGGGTCACTGCGCAGCGCCTCGTTGACTTGCAGCACTTCGCCGCCCACCGGCATCACCAGGTCAGAGGCGGCTTTGACTGACTCCACCACCCCAGCGGTGTCTTTTTGTGCAAACCGGCTGCCCACAGCTGGCAGCTCAACAAACACCACATCGCCCAGCGCGTCTTGGGCATGCACAGTAATGCCAACGGTGGCGGTGTCGCCGTCGGGCAGCAGCCAGACGTGGTCTTCGGTGAATTTGAGGCTCATGGGTAGGTGTCGCTGGGTAGATGGCTCAATTGCTGAGTCGGCAGCTGGTGTAGCCGCCGACCCAGTAGTAGCCGCAGTAGAAAAGTTTGGCCGTAATGGTAGCGGCTTGAGGCCAGGCAAACAGCGTGCCCACGCACCCTGAAAACGCCGTTTTTGATTAAAAAGTGGGTCAAGCCGTCGTTTTAACTGCCTGAGTAGCTACTAAAAAAATAGCAGGCAGGCGCTGCACTGACAGAGCTTAACTTGGCGTTTACATGCCGCTGTAGTTCGGCCCACCACCGCCCTCTGGTGTGGTCCAGACGATGTTTTGCGTGGGGTCTTTGATGTCGCAGGTTTTGCAGTGCACACAGTTTTGTGCATTGATCTGTAAGCGCTCAGTGTGGTCAGGATTTTTGACGTACTCGTACACCCCGGCCGGGCAGTAGCGGCTCTCCGGCCCGGCGTACATGGCCAGGTTAATGTTCACTGGCACACTGGCGTTCTTTAGGCTCAGGTGCGCGGGTTGGTGCTCTTCGTGGTGGGTGTTGGAGACAAACACCGAGCTGAGCCGGTCAAAGGTGAGTACGTTGTCTGGCTTGGGGTAGACGATTTGCGGGCATTCGGCGGCCGGTTTGAGCTTGGCGTGGTCGGGCACGGTGCTGTGAATCGTCCACGGTGGAGTTCTGAGCCCCAGTTTGGGCAGCAGCCACAGCTCAATACCGTTCATGATGCTTGACAAATACAGGCCCTTTTTCATCCACTGCTTGGTGTTTTTGCCTACCAGCAGCTCGTCATGCAGCCAGCTGGCCTCAAACGCAGCGGGGTAGGCCGTTAGCTCGTCATGCTGGCGGCCAGCGGTGATCGCGTCGTAGGCTGCATCGGCTGCCAGCATGCCGGTTTTGATGGCGGCATGGCTGCCTTTGATGCGGGCAAAGTTCAGAAAACCCGCGTCACAGCCCACCAGCGCCCCGCCGGGGAACACCGTTTTAGGCAGGCTGTTCAAGCCCCCGCAGGTGATGGCACGCGCGCCATAGCTGATGCGCTTGCCGCCTTCGAGATGCTGGCGAATAGCGGGGTGAGTTTTCCAGCGCTGCATTTCTTCAAACGGACTGAGCCATGGGTTGCTGTACTCCAGTCCAGTGATAAAGCCCAGGGTGACTTTGTTGCCTTCAAGGTGGTACAAAAAGCCGCCGCCATAAGTTTTGTTGTCCATTGGCCAGCCTAGCGAATGCACAACATGGCCTGGTTTGGCTTTGGCTGGGTCAACCTCCCACAGCTCTTTGATGCCCAGTGCATAGGTTTGTGGGTCTTTGCCTTCGTCGAGCTTGAACCGGGCCAGCAGTTGCTGGCCCAAACTTCCACGGGCACCTTCGGCAAAAATGGTGTACTTGGCGTGCAGCGCCATGCCCAGCTGAAAGTTACCCGTTGGCTCGCCATCTTTGCCAACGCCGAGGTTGCCGGTGGCGATGCCTTTGACCGAGCCGTCCGCGTTGTAGAGCACCTCAGCGGCGGCAAAACCCGGGAAAATCTCGACACCCAGCGCTTCGGCCTGCTCACCCAGCCAGCGCACCAGGTTGCCAAGGCTGATGACATAGTTGCCCTCGTTATGCAGGCACTTTGGAATCAAAAACTGCGGCGTTTTGAGGGCGCCGGTAGGGCTTAAAAACAGCACATCGTCGCCGGTGACTGGCTGGCCTAAAGGCGCGCCTCTTTCTTTAAAGTCGGCAAACAGCTCGCTCAATGCGCGCGGGTCCATGACGGCGCCGCTTAAAATATGTGCGCCGGGCTCAGAGCCTTTTTCCAGCACTACCACCGACACCTCAGTGCCTTTGGCCAGCGCTTGCTGCTTGAGCCGGATGGCGGTTGCCAAGCCGCCGGGGCCACCGCCCACCACGACCACGTCATAGTCCATCGCTTCACGGGGGCCAAACTTAGCTAGGATTTCTTGGGTGTTCATGGTGGAGTCTCGCGGATGATGGGGTTGAAAATTATTCCGGCTATTTTGTCTTCTTTGTCCTGAGTTTAGGCGGGGAAGCAAAAAAGTGCACGGTCGTTCTTTTGTTCAGTGTGCCGATGCGCTGGGCCAATGAATGCGGGGTCATCAATTTTAATTTTGTTGTCGCTGCTTGCAACCAGCGCTCCGACAGCGAAAGTGCCCAGTGGTGTGGCCTGACTGCCGAGTTGCCTGAAGGCCTAACCGCCGAGCGGTTGGGCCAAGGAAACGGGTTCTCACAACGGTTGCACTTGCGTCGCAACAGGGTGAGCGCATGTCCAGTACGCTGTGGACATGAAAACAATCTCATGGCTATTGCGCTTGCGCTTAGCCTTAGCAGCTGCAATTGCACTGGCGCTCACGGCCTGCGGGGGTGAGAGCGCTAGCAACGCTGCCAGCAGCGCGGCATCCGCATCGCCCGCTGGCCTTGTCAGCCCAGCGGGCGATGCGGATGCCGCGGGCGTGCCGCCGGGCAGCGCGTCAGCTGCTGCGTCCACAGCGCCGTTGACTGTTACCGAGATAAAAACCGGCCTGGTCAACCCTTGGAGCCTGGCTTTTTTGCCCGACAGCCGTATGCTCATCACACAGCGAAGCGGCAGTTTGTTGCTGCTGTCGGCCGACGGCCGAGCCTCGCGTCCGGTGCTTGGCGTGCCAGCGGTGGAGGCCGTCGGGCAGGGCGGTTTGTTGGATGTGGTGCTGGACCCCGACTTTGCTTTGAATCAGCGTATTTACCTGAGTTTTTCAGAGCGTGACCCCAACAATGCGGCGCTCAACGGCACCGCTGTGGCGCGGGCCGAACTGGACACGGCAGCGTTCACGCTGCGCAACGTCACGGTGATCTTCCGGCAAACGCCCAAGGTGCAAAGCACCGCGCACTTTGGCTCGCGTCTGGTGTTTGATCTCGCAGGCTTTTTGTGGGTGACTACGGGCGAGCGCTTGCTGAGCAGTGAGCGCGGGTATGCACAAGACCTGTCACGCGGGCATGGCAAGGTGATGCGCATCACCACCAGCGGCGCTGCTGCGCCCGGCAACCCTGCGTTTTCAACGCCCGATGCGCAACCCGGCATCTGGAGCTATGGCCACCGCAATGTGCAAGGTGCCGCGCGTCATCCGGTGACCGGCGAGCTGTGGACCAACGAGCATGGCCCGCAAGGCGGTGATGAAGTCAATCGCACACTGCCGGGGCGAAACTACGGCTGGCCGCTGGTGGGTTACGGGCAGGAATACGGCACCACCACCCTGGTCGGCGAGCTCAGCAGGCCAGGCACGGAGCAAGCGCTCAGTGTTTGGGACGCGATTGATGGCTCGGCGTGGACCAGCGGGCCAAAGGCATCCATCGCGCCGAGCGGTATGGCGTTCTACACCGGCGATGCGATTGCTGAGTGGAAGGGTAATTTGTTCGTCGGCGCGCTGGCCGGAACAGCGCTGTGGCGGCTGGTGCTTGAGGGCAACACCGTAGCCTCACGCGAGCGGCTCTTCGCTGCACGAAACGAACGCATCCGGGATGTGCGTCAGGGCCCCGACGGCTGGCTGTATTTGCTCACGGACAGCGCCAATGGCAAGCTGCTGCGCATTGAACGCTAGGCCGTGGTGTGCCTAGCCGCGCCGTGGTTAGTGCGGTTAATGCGGTTAGTGTGATTGGCCCGGTTTGGGCGCTTCGGCAATACCTCCCAGGGCGTAAAACTCGGGTTTAGGCTGCATGCCGCTGAAACTGGCCATGCGGTTGTTCAGGCCAAAAAAATGCGGTGATAGCGGCGATGTCCCACGCGTTTTCGTTGTCAAAACCGTGAACCGGCAGGGCATCGACGTCGGCGTCTTCCGGCGTGCGGGACGCCGCACATACCTTGATTGCAAAGTCCAGCATGGCGCGCTGGCGCGCTGGCGCGCAGTGATGTCGGCCTTGCGGTAATTGACCGTCACCTGGCCGGCAACAAGCGGCTTTTTCTCGTAGATGCGCAAAATCGCGCCGTGGGCCGCGCCGCAGTACCGGCAGTGGTTGGCCGCGCTGGTAGCCATCACCATCACCATCACCATCTCGCGCTCGCCCTAGGTCAGAATTCCGGCGAGGTTGGAGCCTTCTTCGGCCCACTTGAGGGCGTCGTGGGAGGGCGTCGCGGTGGGCGACAAAAGCGCGCCACTTAGCCGGTCGGCGCGCCAAACTTAACAACACGTTGGGGTGAATCCGGCTTTTTCCTGCACGGCCAGCAGGCGCAGCTGCTGGGGCAAGCTGGGCAGCTCGGGGGCGGGGTAGCGGGGCGCATCTCGCAAGGCCGCTGTTGGCCTGCGGAGCTCCTGCAATCGGGTCAATCGAAGTGGTGCATTTTGAGCCTGAGGCAAACTGCTAAAAGCAGCTCTAAAACCAGCTGTGAACCTAGCGCCGAAACGCCCACAGCAAACAACACCGCCGCCAGTGCGCCCGAAATCACCCGGCGTGGCTGGGCAGCTGGCTACTTCTGCGGCTTCAGTGCGCCGCCCCTTCACACCGGGCCAGGTCGTAGCGGTCCAGGTTCATTACCTTGGTCCATGCGGCAATAAAGTGCCGTACAAACACCTCGCCTGAGTCGCGGCTGGCATACACCTCGGCCAGCGCACGGAGCTGCGAGTTCGAGCCAAACAGCAGGTCAACGACTGTGCCCGTGAGCTTGAGTTCGCCTGTTTGCCGATGGCGGCCTTCCAGCACAAACTCGGTGTCGGCAGACTTTTGCCACTTGGTGTTCATGTCCAGCAGGTTAACGAAAAAGTCGTTGCTCAAGGTGCCGACTCGCTGGGTGAACACGCCGTGTGCGGCTTGCCCGACGTTAGCGCCCAATGAGCGAAGGCCACCGATCAACACGGTCATTTCAGGCGCGGTCAGCGTGAGCAGATTGGCCCGGTCCACCAGTTGCTCGGCTACCGTGGCTTCATGCCCCGCACGAGCGTAGTTGCGGAACCCGTCTGTCTTTGGCTCCAGCGGCGCGAAAGCGTGCGCATCGGTCTGGGCTTGCGTCGCGTCCGTGCGCCCGGGCGAAAACGGCACTGCCACAGCGTAGCCGGCTTTTTTGGCGGCGGCCTCAACCGCAGCGCATCCGCCCAGCACAATCAGGTCGGCCAGCGAGACGTACTTGCCCGATGCGCTGGTGTTGAAGGCTTGTTGTACCGCTTCGAGTTTTGACAACACATGGGCCAGCTCTGCCGGCTGGTTGACAGCCCAGTGCTTTTGTGGCGCCAAGCGAATACGCGCGCCATTGGCGCCACCACGTTTGTCGCTACCGCGAAAGGTAGAGGCGGATGCCCAGGCGGTGGTGACCAGCTGGGCGCTGGTCAGGCCGCTGGCGAGCAGCGTGGCTTTTAACGCCGCCACGTCCTGCGCGTCAATCAGCGGATGGCTCACTGCGGGTATCGGGTCTTGCCACAACAGCTCTTGCGTGGGCACCAATGGCCCAAGGTAGCGGGAGACCGGGCCCATGTCGCGGTGGGTCAACTTAAACCAGGCTTTGGCAAAGGCGTCGGCAAACTCATGCGGGTTGTGCATAAAGCGGCGCGAAATCTTTTCATAGGCCGGGTCCATGCGCATAGCCATATCGGCGGTGGTCATCATGGGTGCGTGGCGACGGCTAGGGTCGTGGGCGTCGGGCACCGTGCCGCTGCCGGTGGTGCCCACAGGCTTCCACTGGTGCGCGCCAGCCGGGCTCTTGGTCAGCTCCCAGTCGTAGCCAAACAGGTTCTCGAAGTAGCCGTTGTCCCACTGAATTGGGTTGTTTGTCCAAGCGCCTTCAATGCCGCTGGTGGTGGTGTGCATACCGTGGCCGGTTTCAAAGCTGTTGATCCAGCCCAAGCCCATGTTTTCGATGCCAGCGCCCTCAGGCTCGACGCCGATGTGCTGCACGGCAACCGCGCCGTGGCACTTGCCAAAGGTGTGGCCACCGGCAGTGAGTGCCACGGTTTCTTCGTCGTTCATGGCCATGCGGGCAAAGGTCTCGCGGATGTCGCGGGCCGAGCCCAGCGGGTCAGGGTTGCCGTTGGGCCCCTCAGGGTTGACGTAGATCAGCCCCATCTGTACTGCCGCCAGCGGGCTGGCTAGCTCGCGCTCGCCACTGTAGCGCTCGTCGCCCATCCAACTCGTCTCTGAACCCCAGTTGATGTCTTCTTCGGGCTCCCACACGTCTGGGCGGCCGCCGGCAAACCCAAAGGTCTTAAACCCCATTGACTCCATCGCGACATTGCCAGTCAAAATCAACAGGTCAGCCCACGACAGCTTGCGGCCGTATTTGGCTTTGACAGGCCAGAGCAGGCGACGCGCTTTGTCCAGGTTGCCGTTGTCTGGCCAGCTGTTGAGCGGTGCAAAACGCTGCTCACCACTGCCGCTGCCGCCGCGCCCGTCAAAGGTGCGGTAGGTGCCGGCTGCATGCCAGGCCATGCGGACAAAAAACGGACCGTAGTGGCCGTAGTCCGCCGGCCACCAGGCTTGCGAGTCAGTCATCAGCGCATGCAGGTCCGCCACCACCGCGTGCAAGTCCAGCGTTTTGAACGCCTCAGCATAGACAAACTCATCGCCCATGGGGTTGGACAACGCCGACTGCTGGTGCAACACCTTGAGGTTGAGCTGTTCTGGCCACCACTGGGCGTTGGTTCGCAGGGCAGCTGCGGGTTTGGCCCCCGCGTGGGGGAATGGACATTTCATTTCGGTGGTCATGTGGAGTTTCCCGCTGTGGTGTTACGGCTAATGAGCTTTGCCAGTTTAGGAACGACCTGGCGATAGTGCAAGGCAATACTTTTAATGCTTGCGATAGCTTTTACCGAAAACTCAGACGCTTGGACAGCTTCAAAGCCAAAAAATTGGGGACCGACAACAACGCTCTACTAACCTACCGACACACCGACGCAGTACAGAAGCGGTGCAGTCGCTGGGTTGCTGTTTGCGGGGGCGTTGCGCGTTAAATGACAAAAACAACATGCAGCCTGGTTTGCAGATGAATAGACTTTTTCTCACAGTAGGTGTGCAGTTCGCGCGCTTGAACCGCAGATTGACTGGAGCGCGCATGAGCTTTATTTCCCCTATTGGCCCTGTATTGGCGTGCGCTGTGCTGTGCACAGCTTGCGGTGGCGGCTCGGGCAGTGCCGGGACAGTGGTAAATGCTGCCTCCAGCGCGGCGATCGTACCCGGCGCACCTACGGTGAGCCTGCGCCGGCGTTGACAGCGGCAAACTCTGCGGCAAGGCCAGCGGGTCGGCAATTGCGCGGTTTTTGAGTTAAAAATGGCTATGGCCGTTGTCTTGACTTGTTATTTGGCTATTGAAATAAGAGCAAAATTGCAGCTTTTACTGCGTCTGCAGTTGGGCCGCTGGGCCAGCTGCAGTCAAGGCCGTGTGTTGGCACGTCAGCCGCAGCTGGCGGACCTTTGCCGGTGCTTAGCCTTTTGGACTCACCGCTTGGTCTGAGCTTGTTCGGGCCGGCTCAACGCAAACAGCCCGTTCGAGCAGCTCAGAACGAGTGGAAAAATTACTTTTGTCGCTCAACCAGGCCGAATCAACAGGCCGTTACGTAGTATCGTGAGCGACAGGGGCGGGCCTGCACAACGCCCTGCGGCCCGCGGACTCGGGCGGCGTACTGGGTGGCTTTTGCAACTTGTAGCGGCGCTGCTGCTTGTAAAAGCGCTTTGCAGATCGGCTCAGTCTGCGCCACCGCGACGGCCACAGCGCCGCTTGCGTTGTACGGCCTGCCCCAAATAGTGCTTTAACCAGACAAGGAGACATGCGGTGAAGAAAGTTTTCCCCTCGGCGGCTGACGCGCTCAACGGCGTGGTCAGCGACGGCCAACTAATGGCCGTTGGTGGGTTCGGCCTGTGCGGCATTCCGGAGGCGCTGATCGACGCGTTGCGCGACTCGGGTGTCCAGAACCTGACGGTGATCTCCAACAATGCCGGCGTGGACGGCTTTGGCTTGGGCAAGTTGCTGCAGACGCGGCAAATCACCAAAATGATTGCCAGCTACGTGGGCGAGAACAAGGAGTTTGAGCGCCAATACCTCGCCGGCGAGCTGGCGCTAGAGTTCACGCCACAAGGCACGCTGGCAGAAAAGTTACGGGCGGGCGGCGCGGGTATTCCGGCGTTTTTCACCAAAACTGGGGTGGGCACCTTGGTCGCTGAGGGCAAGGAACTGCGCGACTTTGACGGCCAAACCTATGTGATGGAGCGCGCCCTGGTACCCGATGTCTCGCTGGTCAAGGCCTGGCGCGCCGACGAGTCCGGCAACCTGCAATTTCGCCTCACAGCGCGCAACTTCAACCCCGCGGTAGCCATGGCGGGCAAGGTGTGCATTGTGGAGGTCGAGGAGGTCGTGCCAACCGGCGCAATGCCGCCTGACCAGGTTCATCTACCCGGCATTTATGTACACCGCATCGTCTGCAACCCGACGCCCGAAAAGCGAATTGAAAAACGCACCGTCACTGGCGCACCAACAGAAAAAACAGGAGCCTAAGGTATGGCCTGGACACAAGACCAAATGGCCGCCCGCGCTGCCAAAGAGCTGCAAGACGGCTTTTATGTCAATTTAGGTATTGGTATCCCGACACTGGTAGCCAATCACGTCAGCCCGGACATCGAAGTGTGGCTGCAGTCGGAAAACGGCATGCTGGGCATTGGCCCCTTCCCGACGGAAGACCAGGTGGACGCGGACCTGATCAACGCCGGCAAACAAACCGTCACCACCATCAAGGGCTCGTCTACTTTTGGCTCGGAGCAGTCGTTTGCGATGATCCGGGGCGGCAAAGTCAACCTGTCGATTCTGGGCGCGATGCAGGTCAGCGAAAAGGGCGACTTGGCCAACTGGATGATTCCCGGCAAGATGGTCAAGGGCATGGGTGGCGCGATGGACCTGGTTGCCGGCGTCAAACGCGTGATTGTGTTGATGGAGCACGTCGCCAAAAAAAAGGACGGCACCGAAGACCTCAAAATCGTGCCCCGCTGCACGCTGCCGCTGACCGGCGTAGCCGTGGTGGACCGCATCATCACTGACCTGGCGGTAATCGACGTCACACCCGAAGGACTGCAGCTGGTGGAGCTGGCTGACGGGGTAACGCGCGAACAGGTGCAGGCCAAAACCGGGGTGCAGCTGATCTAGCACTTCAGCGCATCTGCGAAAAAAGCCGCAGCGTCCCCGCTGCGGCTTTTTTTTCGTGGCCAACAAACGGCGGTGTTTTTACTTCACCGTAACCTGAATCGACGCGCTCATTAGCGCGCCGTAAGACTGGTGCGCCCCGTTGGCAAACTGCGAGGTCAGTTTGTACTTGCCCGGTGCCAGCGTGATGGTGGCCTCAGTCTGCCCTGCGCCGAAGTGCTGGTGCTGGTCGTCAAACGGCACCGACACCCCTTGGGGCACCGGTATCTGGTTGATCAGCAGGTGGTTGTGGCCGCTGCTGGCCACCACCTCGCCGGCCGGCGCTACTGCCATACCCGTGACACCAAAACGCACTTTGAACGTCGTGCCCACCGTAGCGCCATCGGCAGGCTCCAGCAGGGACACCGACTGCGCAGGCGCAGCCATTGGGGTCGGCATCGTGCAGGCGGCCAGCAAGGCAAGGGCCAGTGCGGCGACGGCACGTTGGCGACCAGTCGGGCTCAAAGTCATAGGGTGCTCCTGTTGGTGTCAATCAGCTCGCGCCGTGCAGGTGCTGCGCACAGTTGTGAAAAACGCCAGGCCGCAAGCTCACCACTATTTTGGCACCGACGTGCGGATTGAACAACTGCGGCGCTAACTTGAGCTCGGCACCGGCCACAACCGGTAGTGCATCCGCACCAGCGGCACTTTGGTGGGCGGTCTGACGACTCAGGCAACTCAGGCAACTCAGGCAACTCAAGCGGTGCAGGGGCTGACAAGCTAGCCGGCTGAAGTGCTGTGCGCCCAGTTGCGGCATTGGCTCAGGGGGCTGCTCGCTTCAGTGCGTGTCGTCAGCCTCAAGGGTCGGCGGGCGCATCAGGTCATCGTCGATTCCCATCGCCGCGCTGGCTTTTTCGACAGCTTGCCACAGCCGGGCGGGCATTTTCAAAATCTCGTCAGGCGAGCTGGCCTTGGCAATCCAAGCGCTGATCTGGTGGTGCTGCTCAGGTGTCAGCAAGGCCAGGTGAAGCATTTCATCAATTGTTTTCATGGGTTTACTCGAAAGGGGC
>JAYULP010000097.1:0-2287 GCA_043763445.1 Polaromonas sp. | reverse complement strand
ATTTGGTAGCGCTGGCGACTTCGTTTTTCAGCATGCAGGTTTATGACCGTGTGATTCCGACGCAAGGTTTGCACACCTTGTGGATGTTGAGCTTGGGTGTGGGCTTGGCGATTGTGTTTGAGTTTGTGTTGAAGGTGGTGCGCTCCCGAGTCATGGAGTACGCTGTTGTTGGGCTTGACGCCCAGCTCGCGCGCGACATTTTCCAGCGCTTGCTTGCTGTGCGCCTAGACCAGTTGCCGCCCAGCGTTGGCACCCTGGCAGGGCAACTGAGGGCCTACGAAGGCATTCGTGCGTTTTTAACCGCCAGCACCGCGTACATGCTAATTGACGTGCCGTTCGCTTTGCTCTTTATTGCGGTTATTGGCTTTTTGGCCACCCCCATATTGTTGCTGGTTCCGCTGGGCTTTTTAGTTGCTTCGTTACTGACAGGTTTGTTTTTGCGACGGGAAATTGAACGCTCTACCTTGGCGGGCGCCCGTGACAGTAACCTTAAAACGGGTCTTTTGGTTGAAGCCGTTGAAGGTGCAGAAACAATCAAGGCAGGGCAGGGCGGCTGGCGCTTCGTGTCGCGTTGGGTGGCGGTGACGACGCGGGCGATCCAGAACGACCTGCAGGTACGCCGCTTGAGCGAGGTGGGCGGCTATCTGACGGCTGCGTTCGGGCAACTGAGCTACGCCGCCATGGTGGCGCTGGGCGCCTGGCTGGTCATTGACGGCCAGATGACGATGGGCGCATTGATTGCATGCACCACGCTCAGTGGCCGCGCTTTGGCGCCGGTCGGCATGTTGCCCGGCTTGCTTGTGCAGTACGCGCATGCCAAAGCTGCTTTGGCTGGCCTCGAAAAAGTGTACAGCCTGGAAGCTGACAACGCCGGAACGAGCCGCCCCTTGCTGCCCGAACAACTGCATGGCCACTACCGCTTGCAAGACGTGCGCTACAGCTACGCCACTGCGGGAGCTGCCACTGGCAACCAATTGGCCTTGTCAGTGCCTGCACTGGACATTCAGGCAGGTGACAAGGTGGGGGTGCTTGGGCCTGTCGGGTCGGGTAAGTCAACGCTGCTGCGTCTGCTCAGTGGTTTGTACCAACCCCAGGAAGGTCGTGTCGTCTTGGATGGACTGGAGTTATCGCAGATTGCTCGGCAGAGGGTGAGCGAGCAGGTGGGCTACCTACAGCAAGACCACCGGTTGTTTGAAGGCACTCTACGCGACAACTTGCTCATCGGCCTGCCCGACCCGGGGGATGAAGCATTGCTCAGTGCAGCCCACAAAACTGGGCTGACGGCGCTGATTGCCGAGCATCCACAAGGGCTTGATTTACCGATTGCGGAGGGCGGCAAGGGCTTGTCGGGTGGGCAAAAGCAGCTGCTGGCCTTTACCCGGCTTGTGCTGACACAGCCGCGTATTTGGCTGCTGGATGAGCCGACAGCGCACATGGACGATGACTTGGAGCGGCGTTGCCTAGCTATCTTAAAAGACAGCTTGACACCGGATCGCACCGCCATCATCGTGACTCATAAGCCTAGCATTTTGCCGCTGGTCACGCATTTAATTGTGGTGTCTCAGCACCGGGTGCTGTTCAGTGGTTTACGCGACGATGTGCTGCAGCGACTGAAGTCGCTGCCGGCTAGAAAGTAGGGGCCTGCCGCAGTGCAAAACCCGTTAATGCCACAGCCAAAAAGTGCCCGTTTGATGTTGTATGTTGCGGCACTAGGCTTGCTGTCGTTGCTGACTTGGGCATGGTGGGCCAAGATTGATCAGGTAACGCGTGTACCTGGCCAGGTGATTGCTAGCGCACGCACGCAGGTGGTGCAAACCCCGGACGGCGGCGTGCTGCAGCAGTTGCGGGTCAAAGAAGGTGATCGCGTGGTCAAAGGACAGGTAATGGCCGTGCTGGAACGCTCCCGGGTTCAGGCGGCTGTCAATGACACATCGGCAAAAGTTGCCGCGCTGAAAATTACGTTGGCTCGTCTGAATGCAGAGGTGTACGGCCGCCCGTTGGTCATTCCGCCCAACTTGGGAAAGTACCGTGACTATGTACAAAACCAAACTGACTTGTTCAAACAGCGCCAGCGTGCTTTGAATGAAGAGCTACAGGCTTTGCAAGCGAGTTTGCAGTTGAGTAAGCAAGAACTGGAGATGAATCAGCCTCTTTTGCACACCGGGGACATCAGCCGTGCCGATGTGCTGCGGCTGCAGCGCCAAATGGCCGATATCCAGTCGCAAATTACCAACCGGCGCAACCGGTATTTTCAGGATGCTCAAGCCGAGATGGCAAAAGCCCAAGA
>JAYULP010000096.1:0-5661 GCA_043763445.1 Polaromonas sp. | reverse complement strand
AACTGAGCTGGGGCTACGGCAGGTGCGCGTTGAGATCAACAGCCTGGGTGTGCCTGCCGAGCGCCAGGCGCACCGCACTGCGCTGATTGCTTACTTTGAGCAGCACACGGCCACGCTGGACGCAGATGCTCAACGGCGCTTGCTCACCAACCCGCTGCGCATCCTGGACACCAAGAACCCGGCCATGCAAGCGTTGGTACAAGCCGCGCCGCAGCTGCTGGACTACCTCGGGCAAGCGTCACTCAGGCACCTCAGCACCGTTCAAGCCTTGCTAACGGCTTGCGGTGTAGCGTGGCGGGTCAACCCGCGGCTGGTGCGCGGGCTGGACTACTACAGCCACACTGTGTTTGAGTTCATTACCGACGAGCTGGGCGCGCAGGGAACGCTGTGCGGTGGTGGCCGCTATGACGGCTTGTTTGAGCTGTTGGGCGGCAAGCCGACCCCCGCAGTCGGCTGGGGCATGGGCATGGAGCGGGTACTAGAGCTGATTGAGGAGCAGGGCGCAACCTTGCCCTCGCTCGCGCCCGATGCGTTTGCGGTGATCCCGGATGCCAACGCTCTGGCACGGGTCATGCCGGTGCTGCAAACGCTGCGCCAAGCGGGCGTCCAGGTGCAAATGCATGCGGGTAGCGCAGACAACTTTGGCAGCATGAAGTCGCAGTTCAAGAAAGCCGACGCCAGCGGTGCACGTTTTGCGCTGATTTTTGGCGAAGCTGAATTGGCAGATGAGACGGTGGCGGTCAAGCCCCTGCGTGGCGACAAACACGCTGCCGATAACGCATCGGCGCAGACCCGATACCTACTGGCCGATGCAGCGGTTTGGGCCAGCCGGTTGTTGAGCTAGGCACCCGAGCTGCACCGGCGCTTATCACCGGCGGCCATCCCCCTACAATCCGCTGTTCATAATTGATGCCCCCACCGTGGCTCCTACGGCACCTCCAGCACACACCTATGGCCAAACACCTCGACCTTGAACAACAAGAGCAACTCGATGAAATCAAGCACTTCTGGAAGCAGCACGGCAACCTGATCACTTGGGTACTGGTTGCGGCGCTGGGCGGAGTCGCTGCCTGGAACGGCTACCACTATTGGCAGCGCAATCAGGCGGCCCAGGCCGCGCAGATGTACGACGAGCTCGAGCGTTCGGTGCAAGGTGGCGACGCTGCCAAAATCGAGCGCGTGATGGCTGACATGAACGACAAATTCGCTGGCACCTCCTACGCCCAGCAAGCGGGCTTGTTGGCGGCTAAAAGCTACCACGACAAGGGCAACTCAGAGGCTGCGCGTGCAGCGCTCACAACGGTTGCCAACAAATCAGCTGACGCCGGCTACAAGGCAATAGCACGGCTGCGCCTAGCGGCCCTGCTGATGGAGGAAAAAGCCTACGACGAGGCACTAACTTCACTCGAAGCGCCTTTTCCCGCCGAGTTTTCCGCACTGGCGGATGACCGCCGAGGGGATATTTTGCGGTTGCAAGACAAAAAACCGGCAGCGCGCGCAGCGTACGAAAAAGCCTACGCAGCTTTTGACGAGCGCGCTGACTACCGTCGCTTGGTTGAAGTCAAACTCAACGCGCTCGGCGCAAGCGTTGCTGCAACGGCAGCGCCAGCCGCTACCCCAACCGCGGCTCAAGCGAAAAGAAAATCATGAAAATTTGGTGTTTTAATGCCTCTGCCGTTATAAATATTGCCTGTATAGCTATTATTTCAATAGCGGTTCTTGGGGCCTGTTCCAGCAACTCAAAGCGTCCGCAACCCGCTGAACTCACAGCAGTTACCGCGCTGGTGGCTGCGCCGCAGACGTGGACGACCCGGATCGCCCCGGTTACTTTTGCTCTGCAAACCACCGCAGTAGGTAGCAGCGTAGCGGTCGCCAGCGACGACGGCACCGTTGCCATGCTGGACGCTCAAACCGGGCGTGACCTGTGGCGCGTCGCCCTGGCAACGCCAATCGCAGCCGGTGTAGGCAGCGACGGGGTAGCGGCAGCGGTGGTCACCAAAGCAAACGAGTTGGTCATGCTGCAAAGCGGCCGCGAATTGTGGCGCCAAAAATTGATCTCGCAGGTGTTTACCGCCCCGTTTGTAGCGGCAGGCCGTGTATTTGTCGCTGCAGCAGACCGGTCGGTCACCGCGTTTGATGGACAAAGTGGCCGCAGGTTGTGGACCCAGCAGCGTCCCAATGAGCCGTTGGTGCTCAAACAAAGCGGCGTGCTGCTCGCCGTTGGCGACACACTGGTGGCGGGTTTGGCTGGCCGATTAACCGGTTTGAACCCGATCAACGGAAGTGTGCGTTGGGAAGTACCGATTGCATCGCCGCGCGGCATCAACGACATTGAGCGTCTGGTCGATTTGGTGGGCGGGGTGAGTCGTCAAGGCGACAAGGTGTGTGTTCGAGCGTTTCAAGCCAGTATTGGCTGCGTCGATGCAGCACGCGGCACCTTGATTTGGACCAAGGCCGCAAGTGGAGTGCATGGCATTTCCGGCGACAGTCGACTGGTGTACGGCACCGAGTCCGATGGCCGTGTCATTGCGCTCAAAGCCGCTGATGGTGACAAGGCGTGGTCCACCGACCACCTGCGGTTTCGCAGCCTGAGCGCGCCGGTGGTGGCGGGTCGCTCTGTGGTGGTGGGCGACTCCACTGGATTTTTGCACCTGCTGTCACGCGACGATGGCAGTTTGTTGAATCGCCTGACGACCGACGGGTCTGCGGTTTCAGCTAACCCGGTCATGGCCGGCAATACGCTGGTTGTAGTGACCCGCAGCGGCGGTGTGTTCGGCTACGTTCCCGAATAAAAAAGTCAGCGCTGCGCGCCGGCGACGCTTTTCGCCAAATGATGCTGGAATTTTGAAGAATGTTGCCTGATTAATGAAGCCTGTAATCGCCCTGGTCGGACGCCCTAACGTGGGCAAATCGACACTTTTTAACCGCTTGACCAAGACGCGGGATGCGATTGTGGCGGACTTCGCTGGTTTGACCCGCGACCGCCATTACGGCAACGGTAAGCTGGGCCTGCACGAGTACATCGTGATTGATACGGGTGGCTTTGAGCCCGATGCCGTTACCGGTATTTACAAGGAGATGGCCCGGCAGACTCGGCAAGCAGTGGCAGAAGCTGACGTGGTGGTGTTTGTGGTGGACGCCCGCGCCGGGGTCAGCGCGCAAGACCACGATATTGCCAACTACCTGCGCAAACTTGGCAAGCCCACCATCTTGACCGCCAACAAAGCCGAAGGCATGACTGACGGTGTTCGGTCGGCGGAATTTTTTGAACTCGGTTTGGGCGAGGTATTGGCGGTATCCGCTGCACATGGCCAAGGCATGCGCGAGTTAGTTGACGTCGCGCTGGCCCCTTTGAGCTTGCCTGAGCCCGGCGACGAAATTGAGCCGCAGGACCCTGGCCTGATTCGTCTGGCGGTAGCAGGGCGCCCGAACGTGGGCAAGTCGACATTGATCAACACTTGGCTGGGCGAGGAGCGACTGGTTGCGTTTGACTTGCCTGGCACCACACGCGACGCGATTTCAGTGCCGTTTGAGCGCGCCGGGCAGAAGTTCGAGCTAATTGACACGGCGGGCCTGCGGCGTAAGGGCAAAGTATTTGAAGCCATCGAAAAATTTTCGGTGGTCAAAACGCTGCAGGCCATCGAGAGTGCCAACGTGGTGCTGTTGCTGCTCGATGCGACGCAGGGTGTGACCGATCAGGATGCCCATATCGCAGGCTACATTTTAGAGAGCGGCCGCGCAGTGGTGTTGGCCATCAATAAGTGGGACGCAGTAGACGCGTACCAGCGCGAGACAGTCCAGCGCTCGATTGAGACGCGCTTGGCTTTTTTGAAGTTCGCGGCCATTCATCACATCTCGGCTATCAAGCGCCAAGGTTTGGCGCCAGTGTGGAAATCCATCGCTCAAGCCCACGCGTCGGCCAATCGTAAGATGTCCACGCCGGTTTTGACGCGGCTGTTGCTCGAAGCAGTCCAGTTTCAGCAGCCGCAGCGCTCGGGCGTGTTTCGCCCCAAGCTGCGCTACGCCCACCAAGGCGGCATGAATCCGCCGATCATCATCATTCATGGCAATTCGCTGGATCATGTCACCGAGTCTTATAAACGCTATCTTGAAGGTCGTTTTAGAAAAGAGTTTGATCTGGTGGGAACACCGCTGCGAATCCAAATCAAGAGCAGCCACAACCCGTTTACTGACAAGGCCTAGTGCTTGGACTACAAAAAAGTCAAGTGTTTCGTGGTAACTTAACCGTCTCTTAACTTTTTGAACACGGAACATATCGTGAGCAACAACAAAGGCCAACTCTTGCAGGATCCATTTCTCAACACCTTGCGTCGCGAGCATGTTCCTGTGTCAATTTACCTGGTCAACGGCATCAAGCTGCAGGGTCAAATTGAATCTTTTGATCAGTATGTGGTGCTGCTGCGCAACACTGTCACGCAAATGGTCTACAAGCACGCAATCTCTACTATTGTTCCGGGACGTGCAGTGACTTTTTCGGCAGGCGAGCCTGAAGAAAGCAGCGCCAGCTGAATGCCTATGACGAGCCCAGTCGAAAAAAGCCACTTGCCATCTTGGTTGGTGTCGACTTGGGACATACCGACTTTGATGGGGAACTGGTCGAGCTTGGCTTGCTTGCGCAAACAGCGGGCTTGGAGCCGATAGCGCGCGTCAGCTGCAAACGCCGCGCGCCCGATGCGGCCTTGTTTATCGGCAGCGGAAAAGCCGACGAAATCAAAATGCTCGCGCTGGAGGTAGGAGCCTCAGAAATACTGTTTGACCAGTCTCTGAGTCCAGCGCAGCAGCGCAACCTAGAGCGCACGCTTGAGCTGCCGGTTAACGACCGCACGCTATTGATTCTTGAAATCTTTGCACAGCGCGCGCGCAGTCACGAAGGCAAACTGCAAATTGAGCTTGCACGGCTTCAGTACGCGTCAACTCGCTTGGTCCGGCGGTGGTCACATTTAGAGCGGCAAACCGGTGGCGCAGGCGTGCGTGGTGGCCCGGGTGAAAAGCAGATCGAGCTTGACAAGCGGATGATTGGCGAGGCCATCAAGCGGTGCAAGGAGCGCTTGACCAAAGTCAAGAAACAACGGCAAACGCAGCGCAAGCAACGTGGCCGTCGCAATGCATTTGCAATCTCACTTGTCGGCTACACCAATGCGGGCAAGTCCAGTTTGTTCAACAACCTGGTGAAAGCGCGTGCCTACGCTGCAGATCAGCTGTTTGCGACCCTGGACACAACAACTCGGCAGCTGTATCTTGGCGCCTCGTCTCGGTCGGTGTCGCTGTCAGACACGGTAGGCTTTATCCGCGATTTGCCTCACGGTTTGATTGACGCGTTTGCCGCGACGCTTCAAGAGGCTGTAGACGCGGACTTGCTGCTGCATGTAGTGGACGGCTCCAACCCTCAATACCTTGAGCAGATCGAGCAGGTCCAGCGGGTGTTAGAAGAAATTGGCGCGGCTGAGGTGCCGCAAATATTGATCTTCAACAAGCTGGACGCTATTGAAATTGAGCGCAAACCTCTGCAGCTAAATGACGTGTTTGACTTAAAAAATGCGTTTTCTGGTGGCAGCCGAAGCGTTCCGCGCGTGTTTGTCAGTGCGCTGACGTCTGAAGGGCTGCCAGAGTTGCGTGCGCTTTTGGCAAGCAGCGCTGCTG
>JAYULP010000095.1:0-13746 GCA_043763445.1 Polaromonas sp. | reverse complement strand
CAAGCAACGCGGTAACTTGCCCGATTTTTTATTGCCACAAACCGCAGGGGTTTGTCAGACGGGGCTTCAAGCCACAGCGCCCACAAAACGGTGGCTGGGCGAGCAGGTCAAGCTCTCAAGGCAGCAGTCGCTCGTACTCCTTTTGCACTACCCGGTAGCACTCACAACTCTTGGCTTCAAGCGCAATGCGGTCAAGTACCCGGATTTTCCCGCGCGCGTAAACGACGGTTCCAGCGTTTTGCAAGGCAGAGGCGGCTTCGGAGACCCCCTCGCGGCGAACACCCAGCATGTTGGCGATCAATTCGTGTGTCATCACCAACTCATTGCCCGGCGTGCGGTCCAAACTGAGCAACAAAGAGCGGCACAGCTGCAGTGGCAACGTGTGGTGCCGATTACAAACAGCTGTTTGTGCAATTTGCGTCAGCAGCGCCTGAATAAACCGTAAAAACAGGTGCAACACCGGCGCATGAGTGAATTCTGTTTTAAATTTTTCCGAGGTGAAGCGAAATGCGCGGCCGGCACACTTGACAAACAACGTGCTTGAAGTCGACTCCCCTCCCATGCACGACGAGATTCCTAAAAAACCATCTAAGCCAACCACTGCAATTTCCGCTTCCTGGCCACTGTCCAGCACCTGAACCAGGGACACGATTCCGCTGATTGGGAAGTAAACGTGGTCCATCTGGGCGCCAGAGGCGAACAACACGGTGCCTAGCAACAAATCAACGGGTTCCAAGAAAGGCAGCCAGCGCTCCAAAATCTCTTGTGGGAGGGCCGCCAGCAATGCGTTTTGTTTTGGGTCCATTTTGCTTAAACATTTTCAAGAATCACATGAAACTGCCGACCAAGCCGGCTGAAAAAGCGTTTTCTGCAAAAGTTGACTTGAAAACTTTACCGCCGCTTTGTGACTTTTATCATAGTCGTCGGCTAAACGCTTTAGAACTGGACATTACCCTCAGCGCAGTGAATAATGTTGTGGCGTAACGGTGTGTGCGGTTTGTTCAAACGTGCGCGCTGCGGCGACGAAGCATCTGCCTTACTGGGCACTGATCCGCGTCAATTTTCTGTGCTGTGCCTACCCAATCGTGTCTGCCCGCCAATGTCCACACTGCAACCTCTTCGCTCTATTGTTTATGCCAGCGAGGCAACGAACCCGATGACCACCAGCGATCTGGAGGCGCTGCTCATCAGCGCGCGACAGTTCAACCAAACCAATGGCATTACTGGCGTGCTGCTTTGCAGCGGCAAGCAGTTCTTGCAATGTTTTGAGGGTCACAACGACGCGGTGCAGGAAACGTACGACCGAATTTATCGCAGCCGGCTGCACAAAGGCATTGTTCTCTACATGGACTCAGTTGTGCCGGCGCGTACCTTCGACAGCTGGGCAATGGGTTGCGCCATGCCGACGGCGTCGGAGTTGTTGACTCTGGCAACAGCCGACTGGAATGCGTCCAATTCGGCCATGACGTTTTCGCCCAGTTCCCCGCCAGGCTTGGGGATGCTTAAATTTTTCTGGTCCATGCGGCAAGGTGAGTTGTAGGCTGCTTGACGCGGGGGAGGGGAGCGATAAGTGAGTGCCGCTCAACCACGCAGTACAGATGCGCCAGTGTGGCCGGGGCTTTGCGTGTTTTCGTCAGGTGACATGTTGACTGCAGGTGCGACGGGTATGACGGGTATTGCGGGTGTGGCGGTTTTCTGCTTCAGCCAAGGCGCGCGACAAACTTAAAATAGCGGCATGCTCGCTCAAAGAACCCTCAAGTCCCTGACCAAAGCAGTGGGCGTTGGCCTGCACAGCGGCCAGCGTGTGGAGCTTACCTTGCGCCCCGCTCCGCCTGATACCGGCATTGTGTTTCGGCGTGTGGATTTGCCGCAGCCGGTAGACATCGTGGTGTCGGCCACCGCGGTGACGGACACCCGAATGGCGTCAACGATTTCCAATGGCAGTGCCAAGGTGCTGACCGTGGAGCACCTGATGTCGGCCTGCGCTGGTTTGGGCATTGATAACTTGACAGTTGACATCACAGCGCAAGAAGTTCCTATTCTTGACGGCTCGGCCGCGTCGTTCGTGTTTTTGCTGCAGTCGGCCGGCGTGGCTTTGCAGAGCGCGCCCAAGCGTTTTGTTCGCGTTGTCAAGCCGGTTGAAGTGCGCGAAGGCGCGGGCGCTCACACCAAATGGGCTCGCCTAAGTCCGTTTGAGGGCTACAAACTCAGCTTTGAAATTGACTTTGCCCACCCAGCGGTGGACTCTACTGGCCAACGCTTTGAGTTTGACATTGGCAGCGGCACTTACAGCCGCGACATTGCCCGTGCCCGTACGTTTGGCTTTACCAAGGACGTTGAAATGATGCGTGCCAACGGCTTGGCCTTGGGCGGTGGACTGGACAACGCCATCGTGCTGGATGACTACAAAATCCTCAATACTGAGGGGCTACGCTACAACGATGAGTTCGTCAAACACAAAATTTTGGACGCTATGGGCGACTTGCACCTGTTGGGCAAACCGCTGCTGGCAGCTTACAGCGCATTTCGGTCGGGCCACGCGATGAACAATCAGCTGCTGCGAGAGCTGCTGGCCCACCCAGAGGCCTATGAAATCGTTACCTTTGACGACGACAAGCTCGCACCGGCCGGCTTTTGTACTGTGCCGCGTGCCTGGTAGGCCGCAGCGCCCGCCACAGAGCCAAACCGACCTAACCCAACTCACCACACGAAAGCGCCCATGCTGCTGTTTCGCTGGCTCGTCATGCTGCTGCTGCTGACCGCAGTGGTGTCTTTTATGCTGTTTGCCGGCACGGGCCAGCCACGGTTTAAACAGTTTGGCCTGACGGTTTTGAAGTGGACGCTAATCGCTGCGTTTGGATTTTTTGCAGTGCTGGTACTTGAGCGTGTGGCCTGAGCAGGCTCGCCTCAGACAGCAATTTCGCTATTAAATAAGTAGCATCACAGGTAGCAAACCTAACGGCAAGGAGCTTAAAAGGTATTAAATTGGCTAGAAATGGCTAGAAATGGCCAGAAATGGCTGAATTGGGTCGGTTCAGCGGTTCAGGCGTTCATGGGCTCATGGGCTGACTGAGCAACGGGGCTCGGTTCAACAGCAGGCTCTCCATGAATTTCACTTCGCCATAAAACTGGTAGTCGGCGTTGGCTTTGCGCCCAAAGCCATGGCCCTCGTTGTCGGCCAGTAAATACCACACCGGCACGCCATTGCGGCGCACGGCGCGCACTATTTGCTCGGCTTCAGTGTAAGGAACGCGAGGGTCGTTTTTGCCTTGCACCACAAACAGTGGCACAGTGATCTGGGCGGCGTTGTTGAGCGGCGCAATCTGGTCGTGAAACACGCGCATGGCAGGCTCGCGCTCGTCACCGTATTCCAGTCGGCGCAGGTCGCGGCGGTAGCTCTCAGTGTGGGTCAAAAATGTGGCGAAATGGCTAATGCCGACGACATCAATCGCACCGCGAATCAGCCCGCTGTAGTCAACCGCGGTGGCCAAACTCATGTAGCCGCCGTAGCTGCCGCCAGCCACCACGATGCGGCTGGCGTCCAGCCGGGGATGTGAGCCGATCCACGACAAGAATGCCCCGCCGTCTTTGACCGAGTCCTTGCGTTTGAAACCGTTGTCCAGGTCCACAAAGGTTTTGCCGTAACCGACAGAGCCGCGCACATTGGGCAGCAAAATAGCAACGCCCATCTCGTTGAGCAGGTAGTTGCTGCGCCCCATGAACCGCACGGTGGACTGGCCTTCGGGCCCGCCATGAAAGTCCACCCGCACCGGGCGTTTGCCTGGGAATTTAGCGGCGTCGGGCAGGTACAGCCAGGCGCTGATCGGCAGGCCGTCAAAACTGGTGATGGTGAGCAACTCGGGGCTGGCAAAAGTTGCCGGTTGCACATTGGCCGGTGATGACGCGGTGGTCCAGCGCACGGCGCTACTGCCCAGCGCCCGTACCGTGTAGACGTCGCCGGGGCTTTGCGGCGAGTTCAAGCTGTAGGCCAACAGGCCCTGGCGGCCCCGGTGCGATGCGCCTTCATGCCAGGCAAGGCTGCCAATAGCGCCCGCACCCACCGCCGGCCGGGGCAGCGGCTTGCCACTGGCGGTGTCAAACAAGGCCACCTCATCGCGTCCGTTGTTGTTCACCACCGCCAGCACCTGCCGGCCGTCAGGCGACGTGCGCACGCTTTGCACGTCCCAGGCGATGTGTTGCGTCAGCACCTTCAGGCGCTGGCTGTGCAGTGTGAGTGCCGCGAGCTGGCTGAACTCACTGCCCTGGTTGGTGGTGATGAACAGCTGCCGGTTGTCGCGGCTCCAGGCCACGGCACCTATACCCGCTGGCGCAGCGCCGGGCTTGGGCAGCAGCTTTTGGCGCTGGCCAGTAGCCGCGTTAATCAAAAACAGGTCGCTGTCGTTCGGGCTGCGGTACTGCAGCGCCGCAATCCACCGGTCGTCGTAAGAAAAGCTGAATTCACCCCAGCCCCCGCCCGGCAGCTCGGCTAGCCGTTGGCGCTGCGTCGGCTGCGCTGGGTTGACCAGCGTGAGCGTGGTGTGGAGCGTCTGGCGCGCGCCGCCGATAGCGGTTTTGTCCAGGGGCACAGCCGCTACCAGCACGCGGTCGCCGCGGCGTGACCAGGTGCCGGTGCTGCGCTCGTCTGCGGTGGACAGCAGCACCGACTGGCGGGTGGCCAGGTCCATTCGGAACACCTCGGTAGCTTCATTGCCACCGCTGTCGCGCGTGTACAAAAGTGAGCGGCCGTGTACCGGCTCAAACGCCGCAGCTGTCACCGGGTCAGCGAAATCAGTTATTTTCTCCAGCGGGCCACCGGCGCTACGCAGCAGGTAGATTTGCGCAATGTTGCCGCCGGCCTCGCGGTGGCGCACCAGCATGGTGTCGTCTATCGGATGCCAATCGACAAACCCGTAGCCCCGAAAGTCGGTGTACGCCGCTACCTTGTCGGCCATAGCTTGTTCAATCGGCGGCATGCCGTCAGCTCGCAGGTTGACGTTGGGTGCCACCAGCGCTTGCGCCAGGGCAACGTTGCCGCACAAGGCTAGCAAACCGAGTATCACAAGTTGTTTCATGGGAGCGTCTCCTGGCGCATTGTTATGCCGCTAAATATAGAGCCTGCGCCGCAGCAGGTGCTTGGCTCACCGATGCCGCCCGCCCCGAAAAGCGGCGCTGGAGCCCGGCTGCAAGGTGATGGACTTGGCCAACACCGCCGCCAGCGCGCCTACATGCGCGTGGGTGATGGCCAGCCCAAGCGCGTCAGCTGCGTCCTCACCCGGCAGACCCGGGAGTTTTAACAAGCGCATCACCATCTCCTGGACTTGGGCTTTGGCGGCCTTGCCGTGGCCTGCAATAGCTTTTTTCATTTGCAGCGCGGTGTACTCGGCTACAGGCAGGCTGCAAAACACCAAGCCAGTCAGGCAAGCGCCACGCGCTTGCCCGAGCAGCAGCGTGGCCTGCGGGTTGACGTTGACAAAAACAATTTCCACCGACGCAGCATCAGGCTGGTAGCGCTCGGCTACCTCGCGCACACCGTCAAACAGCACCTTGAGCCTTGCCGGCAGCTCACGGCTTTCAAGGTGCGTGGTTTTGATGGTGCCGCTGGCTACATAGCGCAGCTGCGAGCCGTCCACATCGACCACACCAAAGCCAGTCACCCGCAGACCCGGGTCGATACCCAAAATTCTCATAGTCGGTTTGCTATTGAAATAGTAGCTCTCAAGGATGTTAACCTGCGGGCCAGCGGCACTTTAAGGCATAAAAAAACGCCTAAACGCCTAAACGCCAAAATACCAGCGAACAGAGTGAAAAAATACTGGAGCGGCAAAACACAGCGCATCGACCCGGTCAAGCAGGCCGGTAGCGCCGGTGATGGAGCGGTGCTCCCGGCCCCAGTTGGTGATGCCGCGGTCGCGTTTAAGTGCCTTCATCACCAAGTGACCCAAGGAGCCCGCCACGCCGGCGATCAAGGCCATGGCCACCGCTTGTGCGGGCTTAAACGGCGTGAGACCGCCGATTAAATAGCCGACAGCGCTGGCCACCCCGACGGCTAGCGCCCAGCCACGCCAGTTAAAGCTTTTGCTCACACGCGGCGCACTGGGCGCACCCGGCCAGTGGCGGCTGGCCAGGTGCTGGGCCAGCATGCAGCTTTGCACCACAAACACCAGAAAAAACACCAAAAATGCGCTTTTACCGTCGTAGCCCGGAAACTTCAGCAGCAGCAAGGCCGGCACATGGCTAAGACCGTAGACACACACCATGATGCCCCACTGCAGCTTGGCGTTGCGCTCCAAAAAGCGCTCTGGGTCGTTGGCCAGCGCGCTGACCACTGGAATGGCCACGAACGCATACACCGGAATAAACACGGTAACTAGGTCAAAGCGGCGGTTAATCACCAGGGCGAACTGAATCGGCAGTACCGCAAAAAAAGCCAGCACCAGCGAGCGGTGGTCGCCCCGGCGCGTGGGTGAAAGTGAGACGAATTCGCGCAGCGCCAAAAACGCAACACAGCCGAACAGCACGGTGGCAACAGTTTCACCCAGCGCCCAAGCCAGCCAAAAAACGCTGGACATGACCCAAGAAGTGCTCAGTAGCGCAGTGAATTCGCGCAGCCGCTGGGTGTGCGCCGCACGGTCAAGCCGGTACCGCAGCGACAGGCCAAACGCCACAAGCCAAGCCAGCAGCAGCGTGCCAAACACCGACACAAACAGCCAGCCGACTTGGTGGCCCGGCGTTAAATTGCGTAAAAACATGCTCACTTGGCCGGCCTCATCAGCGCTCCCGCAAGTCCACAACCGCCTGCCGAGCGCGCTGCAAAAACGTAGCGCGGTCCTCGCCGTCGCCCAGCACCACCGGCGCACCAAACGTCACCGAGCACAAAATCGGCACTGGCACCACCTCACCTTTGGGCATCACCCGCTGCACGTTGTTGATCCAGGTCGGAATCAACACCACCGCCGGAAACTTCATGGCCAGGTTGTACAGGCCCGACTTGAAAGCCTGCGGCTCTTCTTGGCTACCCCGCGTGCCCTCGGGGAACAAAATCACCGAGTCGCCGTGGCCCAGCGCCTCAACCAATGGCGCCAGCGGGTCTTGGTCCGTAGTTTTGTTGCGGTCAACATAAATAGCGTTGAACACCGCAGTGGTCAGCCATTTTTTAAGTGGCGTTTTCGTCCAATAGTCTTTCGCCGCAATCGGGCGGGTGATGCGGCGCAACTCGGCGGGCAGCGCTGCCCACATCAGCAGTAAGTCGGCATGGCTTTGGTGGTTGGCGAAGTAAATGCGTTGCTCGGCCTTGGGCGGGCAGCCCTGCCAGCGCGCTTGCGCGCCAGTCAGCACCCGGATCAAGCCCAGCAAAAACAGGCCCATGAGTCTGGCCGCCATCATGGCAGCTCCACTGCGCTCATGCGGGCCGCAATCGTGCTGGCGCGGGCGTTCAGGTAGCCCGAGTTGATGTGGGTTTCAAAGTACTTTGGCCGGGGTAGCATCACTGCTAGGCGGGCCGCCTCGATGGCGCTGAGCTGGCTAGCGGCCTTGCGGTAGTAGTGCTGGGCGGCGGCTTCGGCTCCAAAGATACCTTCGCCCCATTCCACGCTGTTGAGGTAAATCTCCAAAATACGTTCTTTGCTCAGCAGCGCTTCAAGCATCAAAGTCAGCAGCAACTCCTGGCCCTTGCGCAGCAGCGTGCGCTCGCCCGACAAAAACAGGTTTTTGGCCAGCTGCTGGGTGATGGTGGAGCCACCGACGATTTTGGCTGGTTTGGCTGGGTGCGGGTTGACCGGCTTGCCGGTGGCGGCACCGGGTTTGGGCTTGCCTGCCCGCGCTGCCAGCTGGGCGGCACGGTCTTCGGCTTTGGTGTTTTTGTCCCAGGCTTTTTCAAGCGCCTCAACGTCCAGCCCATCGTGGTCGATGAAGCTAGCGTCTTCAGAGGCAATCACTGCGCGTTTGAGGTGCTCCCCCAGCCCGGCATAGGGCACCCACTGCTGGCGCCATTTCAGCTCGCCGGTGCGCCGTGCAATCAGCCAAGCCGCCGAGCGCTCAAAGGCGGTGGACTCGGGATTGAGCTGCACCATGGCGGCAATTCTGGCGGCAAAATACAGCTGCAAGGCCAAGCCTGCAAGGAACACTAGGCCCAGCAAACGCAGCGCTGGCCTCATGCGGTGGCCAACGCCGCGCGCATTTCGGCCAGCACTTGTGCTGCCGGTGGCTGCATTCCCCGCCACCAAGCGAAAGCGGCCGCTGCTTGCTCTACCAGCATGCCCAGGCCGTCACGCGGGACTGCACCATGGGCCTGTGCCCAGTGCAAAAAACCAGCTGCTGGCGGGCCATACATCATGTCGTAGGCTAGCGCACCTGGCCGCAAAACCGCAGCGGGAACCGGCACTTCCCCGCCGCTGAGGCTGCTGGCGCTGGCATTGATAACTACATCAAAACCAGAGTCTAGCCCGCTTAAAGATTGCCCCGAAAGCTCTGTTTTTTGTAGCAAATGCTGCAGCGACGGATGGGCGCGATGGGTGGCTACCAAGGCCTCAGCTTTGGCACCGGTGCGGTTGGCCACCACAATCTGGCACGGCTGCGCGGCCACCAGTGGGGCCAGTGCACCGGCTGCTGCACCGCCGGCACCGATCAACAGCACCCGCTGCCCGGCCAGGCCAAACCCAGCGTTGACTTCGATGTCCTGCACCAAGCCCACACCGTCGGTGTTGTCGGCATAGACACCGTCCGCCTCGAAACGCAAGGTGTTAGCGGCCTGCGCCAGCTGGGCGCGGGCGCTTTGGCGGCTAGGCGCTGCCAGCTGGAAAGCGTCAAACTTAAAAGGCACGGTGACATTGCAGCCCCTAGCGCCTTGGCTGACCAGTTGCGCTACTGCCGCGCCAAAGCCGTCCACTGGGGCCCACAAAGGGGCGTAGCGCAAGCGCTGGCCGCACAGTGCAGCGAAGCGGGCATGAATGCGCGGGGACTGGCTGTGGGCAATCGGGTTGCCAATGACATAGTAGTGGTCCATCGGGGGTGCTGTCGGTTCAGGCAAGGCCGGCGTCAGCGCTCGGTTAGCCGAGTCTCTAAGGCGTCGTCGCGGGTGAAGCGAAAGCGCGAGACCACGACGATCTGGTCAGCCTGGCGGCGCATCGCCTCGGTAAAAGTACCAAACGGGCCGGTGCTGCGCACAATGGTTTGCGCCCGGCGGTCCAGTGTCAAATTGCCGGAGGTGGCCACCACCTCGGTGGAGAGTATCCGCCCGTCGTGGTTGACGGTGACGATCATGGTCAGCTCGCCATACATTTTTTTGCCCGCCAGTTCAGGAAAGTTGACGGTGCCTTTTTCCTCGACTTTGCGGCGCAGCGCGTCGTAGTACACGGCATAGACGGCTTCGCGCGTGGCCGGGCTGATGTAGCGTTTCTTCGGCCGGGCGTTTTCTTCATTCACGCGGCGCTCAATTTCCGCCAGGATTTGCAGCAGCTGGCGGCGCTTTTCTTGTCGCGCTGTCTCCTCTGGGTTGTTGGCCGCGCGCGCAGGGTCGGGCATCGGCAATGTGGCCAGCTCTTTGCGGAGTTGGGCCAGCAGCTGGGTTTGTTCTGCCTGCAGGGCTTCGACCTGCTGGCGAGCGTCTTCGGTGGCGTCGCCAATTGATGTCAGTGCTGACGGCGGCAAGGGCGATGTGGCGCGGCCCGCCTCTGCATCGCCCCCCCCGGCCAGCGAGGCTTGGGCAATGGCTGTAGCTTTGTCGGGTTTGTCGCGGGATTTGGTGTTGACCAAAATCACCTCCAGCGGCGCGTCTTCAAAAATCCGGTCAAAGCGCGCTGGGTCGGCAAACCGCACCGTCAGCACAGCAGCGTGTACCAACACTGACACGGCAATGGCCCTTTGCAGCGGGCTCAGGGACTTGAGAAACAACAGCGGAGCAGAACGCAGCATGGGCTAGGGCGGGTTGGACAAGAAAATTAAAAGCAAAGTGAGCTCACGCCCCGCTGGCATCGGCGGCGGGCTCGCTGAGGTCCACCGCAATCGAGATGGCGCCGCACGTCAGCTCGGCGTCAGCGTCGTCCTCGTCAGCCGCAGGCGCCACACCAGCTGGCCGCGCCGCGTCAGGCGCCACGTCAAGCCGCTCAATAACCGTGCCGCTGATGTCCAAGGTGATCTCGTCAATCTCACCGAGTTTGATCCGCACCCGTGCGCCGCGTGGCAAGCCTTGCGCGCCCGCCGCCGGCAGCACCAGCGGCAGCGCATCGGCGCGCAGCAAATTGTCTTTGACAAAGCTGGCCGTCAGCTCGGCAATGTTGTTTTGCTGCAAAAATTTAAGCGTCCAGTAGCGCTCAATGCCTGACTGAAAACTGCTGTAGGCGCTGTAGGCGGCGTCAAAACTGGAAATGATAGAAAACAGCTCGGCGTCTTTAGGCTTAAACGGTGCCACCAGCGCGGCCGTTCGCCCGTTTTGCACCACCGCAATGATTTGCCACTGGTTGACCAGGTCGGTATAGCGGCGCAGCGGCGAGGTGCTCCAAGCGTAAGCTGCAACGCCCAGCCCGGCGTGCGGCAGCGCTTTGGTGCCCATGCGCACTTTCACGCCAGGCGCCATGCTGGCCTGGCTGCGGTAAATGCCCGGCACACCGTGCTCGGCCAGCAGCAAACCCCAGGTGCTGTTAGCCAAAATCATGGCTTCAGCGACGATCAGGTCCAGCGGCGCGCCGCGCTGGCGGGTGGTGATGCTGACCTGCTCGTCGCCCTGCGGCTGTGAGCCGGCAGCGTTGTCCAGCTTGAAGTTGTAGTCTGGCCGGTTGAAGTTCTCGGGTTTGCCGCGGACCACCTCACGCCCGGCTTTGAGGTGCTTGGCCAAGCGGTGCAAAAACGTCAACTCTTTGCCCCACGGCTCCTCGGCTTGTTGTGCGCTGTTAAAAAATGCTTCAGTAAAGGTGGTGTCCAGCACATCGTGGCGCAGGTTGCTGGCAATCGGCACCTGCTCGAGGCGGCTGGCAGTGGCGCTCACCGCCAGCGTGGCCTCGTCCAGCGTCACATACAGCGACAGCGCCGGACAGTTGCGCCCGGCTTGCAAGGTGTAGTGTTGCACCACGCTGTCGGGCAGCATGGTTAACTTGTAGCCGGGCATGTACACCGTGGACAGGCGAGCGCGGCCCACCACGTCAAGCGGGCTGCCAGGGGCAAAGGCCAGGCCGGGTGCGGCAATGTGAATGCCCAGCGTCACCGTGCCAGAGCCCAAGCCCTGCACCGACAGCGCGTCGTCAATTTCAGTAGTTTGGGAGTCGTCGATTGAAAATGCCCGCACATCGGCTAGCGGCAGTGTGGTGCTGACGTTAGGCGCTTGCAGCGCCGCAAAGCCGGTGCCCTTGGGGAAATTTTCAAACAAAAACCGCTGGTAGTGAAACTGGTAAGGCGAGGCAATCGCGCCCGACTGTTGCAGCAGCTTTAGCGGCGCGATGTGGGTGCTGCGGGCGGCTTCGACCACTGCCTTGTACTCGGCACTGTTTTTGTCCGGCTTGAACAAAATTTTGTAGAGCTGCTCGCGCACCGGCAGCGGGCATTCGCCTTGAGCCAGTTGCTCAGCCCAAGCGGTGATTTGCGCGGCCAATTGTTTTTTCTTTTCAATTGCCGCTAGGGCCAGCTGCAAAATCTCGGCGGGGGCCTTTTTGAACCGACCCTTGCCCGCTCGGCGAAAGTAGTGCGGCGAGTCAAACAGGCGAAACAGTGCCGCGGCCTGCTCCAGCAGCGCAGCGGGCTTAGACGCATCCGCCGAAAAGTAATCGCGCGCCAGGTCCGCAAAGCCAAACTCGTCGTCGCTGGCAAACTCCCAGGCGAGCTCCAGCTCAATTGTCTGACTGAGCGCGCTAGCGCTGGCCACCAGGTCAGCCGGCGCGGGCTTGTCAAACTTCAGCAGGGCGTTGGCCGCCTTAACTTTGACCCGCTTGCCCGAGTCCAGTTCGACCTGCAGGGAGCTGTCAGCTTCTGACAGGATACGGCCAGCCAAAAACTTGCCAGTGTCTTCAAATAATACGAACAAAACTAAATTCCTATAACGGCAAGCGGGCAATGCAAACCCACGGGAAGTTGTCAGTGTAATCAGCACCCTGTGCGCGCAGCCGGGCTACCGCCGTTGAAAAAACGCCGATGCGGCGGGCCGGTGGTGGTCAAAGTCGCTTATGGCACCTAAGGCACGCATGGCATTCATGGCGCTGAAGGCACGCCAGGGCACGGTCGCCGCTCGTGGCTTGGCGTGCTTGGACGGCGACGAGTGAGAGCCGGCACATCGAGCCGGCGGGTTGCTGTCGTCGGCTTTTTCTAAAAATAGGACTAAAAACGACAAAAACAGGGCAAAAATGCCGATAGCCGTCGTTTTTATTACCTGCAGTGCTATGAAAAAAGGACTCGTTGACGTGCTGACCGGTGCTGCTGTTGAGTGGCCTGCACAGCGGCTGACCGATAATTGCGCTATGGCCGCCGTCTTTGATAAACCCAACTTCTACCAGCGTTGCTTGCCCCTGTTGCAGGGTTTTGATGGCCCGCTTGCATTTGCTGTGTTTTTGCTGGCCAGCGCGGGCCTGCTAATCATGTACTCGGTGGGCTACGACCACGGCAGCCGGTTTGTGGACCACGCCCGCAACATGCTGATTGCGGGCGCCATCATGTTTGTGGCCGCGCAAATCCCGCCGCCGCGCTTGATGAGCTTTGCGGTGCCGCTGTACCTGCTGGGGGTCGGCCTGTTGTTGGCGGTGGCGGTGTTTGGCATCACCAAAAAGGGCGCGCAGCGCTGGCTCAATGTGGGGGTGGTGATTCAGCCCAGCGAGATTTTGAAAATTGCCATGCCGCTGATGCTGGCGTGGTGGTTCCAAAAGCGTGAAGGGCAACTGCGACCGCTCGACTTTTTGGCCGCTGGCTTGCTGCTGCTGGTGCCCGTGGGCCTGATCATGAAGCAGCCTGATTTGGGAACGTCTTTGCTGGTACTTGCCGCCGGCTTGGCGGTGATCTTTTTCGCTGGCCTGAGTTGCAGGCTAATGGCGCCGCCGGTGATTCTGGGGCTGCTCGGGGTGGCGCTGGTGGTGTGGTTTGAACCCCAGTTGTGCGCCGACGGCGTGCGCTGGCCGGTGCTTCACGACTACCAGCAGCAACGCATTTGCACGCTGCTTGACCCAAGTCGTGACCCTTTGGGCAAAGGTTTTCACATCATTCAAGGTGCAATCGCGATTGGCTCGGGCGGGCTGTTTGGCAAAGGCTTCATGGCCGGCACCCAAACCCATTTGGAGTTTATTCCTGAGCGCACCACCGATTTTATTTTTGCCGCCTTTTCAGAAGAATTTGGTCTAGCCGGCAACCTCTGCCTGATCGCCGGCTTTTTGTTTTTAATTCTGCGCGGGCTGGCGATTGCGCTAGACGCACCGACACTGTTTTCGCGCCTACTGGCGGGCGCGGTGACGATGATTTTCTTTACCTATGCTTTTGTCAATATGGGCATGGTCAGCGGCATTTTGCCCGTCGTCGGCGTGCCCCTGCCTTTCATCAGCTACGGCGGCACGGCAATGGTTACGCTGGGGCTGGCGGTCGGCATGTTGATGTCTATTGCCAAAGCCAAGCGGTTGGTGCAAAGCTGACGCAGCCCACAACCCGGCCCGTCTGGCTATGACGGCGTTAGCCCGGCAAAGCAGCGCCAAAGCCGCAAGCTGCCTACAATCGGGCGATGACTTCTTTGCGCGCATCCTCAGCTTTAGCCCTTAACTGCTCGACTTCATCGTCCAAAACACGGCC
>JAYULP010000094.1:0-2314 GCA_043763445.1 Polaromonas sp. | reverse complement strand
TTTCAAAACAGCTGCGGGACCGGCGGCACGGGCCGGTGATACCAGGGGTAAGCGTTCGGCTGATGGCTCGGTCGGCTGGCCTTGGGTGAGCACCAGTGCCATGCGGCGCTCCAGGCGTGCAAGCTCATCAGCATGTCCCGCCTGACCGGCACGTTCGGCCTGCCAAGTTAGCCATGCGAGCAGCGGCCGCTGCCAGCCCTGGCGCGACGCTGTACTGGCAGCGGCCAGCGCGGTGGCCTGACTGGCCCTGCCAGTGCGCAGCAGCACGCCGGCCGCAACCAACTGGCCTAGCGCGTCAGCGCCGCTGGCCTGGCCCGCCACACCGGCGTTGCTGCCTGCGGCCGCTGCACGCTGCACAGGCGGCAACAAAGCAATGTTTGCTGCTTCGACTCGGCCAAAAAAATAGTCAGCGTAAGCTCGCTGGGGCGGTTGGGCCGGGGTGGCGTCAGCGCGCAGCACCTCAAACGCAGCGCAGGGCTCAAACACCAGGCTGGACGGCGACGCTGCCAGCACCAAAATCATGGCACCCAAATGCACCAGCTGCCACCACTCCAGCAGCCAGCGTCGGGCCAGATCGCTGAGCTGCCCGATCGGTTTTAAGTACAAAGCCTGGCCGGGCCCGTCGAATGAAACACGCATTGGCAGATGATAACGGTGCCCGTATGCTGAAATATTTTTGCTATGTTACTGATAGCTGCTGAGGCAGTTTTAACAAGGGCCAATAAGGTATTTTTTGTTTTTACTGGCCTCGCGCTTACGCAAGCCTGCGCCGCACAAGCAAACCCTTCGGCCGGCTCAGGGCGAACAGAAAAAATATGTGCGCTCACCTCCTGCCGCCGGATCAGCAGCTAGACAGGCGCCAAAGCAGTGTGGGCCAAAGTCGAGCTTAAAACTCCGCCGCAATAGCTGGAACTATCTTTGTAAAGCGGCGCAGCGTGCTCATCAAAGGCCGGCCAGGGTATGGCTAAACGATTACAAATCAATGACTTAACAACGGGGGCCATTGCAAAACCGATGTTGACGTAGGACCAATCCTTCAAGTATCCTGCAGCCCATGCGTTTTTCTACCCAGTTTGCACTCAATGCTTTTTTCGCTATTTCCTTTTGCCTCCTGACCCCTAGCGCCCACACCACACCGGTTGCAACCCACACCACACCAGTTGCTGCAGCCGACGAGCTAGAGCCCCAGTCAGACAGCCGCAGCTTGCTCAGCCAGATCAACCAGGCCCGCTCGCAGGTGGGCGACCGAGCCTCCACACTGGTCGAAAACGCTATGGGGTTTCTCGGCGTGCGTTACCTGCGCGGTGGCAATTCGGCCGAAACCGGCTTTGACTGCAGCGGCTTTGTGCGCGCCACCTACGAGCAGACCATTGGCCTGCTGCTGCCCCGCCGGGCTGAGCAGCAAGCCGCAGCCACTGAGAAAATAGAGCGCAGCGACCTCAAGCCCGGCGACTTGGTGTTTTTCAACACCATGCGCCGCGCTTTTAGCCATGTCGGCATTTACGTAGGCAACGGCCAGTTCATTCACGCGCCCCGGTCCGGCTCAGAAGTGCGGCTCGAAAGCATGACCATTGGCTACTGGCAAAGCCGTTTTAACGGTGCCCGCCGGGTGGCCGGTGAGGCGTCGGCGCAGACGCTACAAAAACTGCAAAGCCTTGCCGCTGCCGCTGCCGCCCCTGCGGCTGCAGCCAACCCACTGGCTCTGCCGGCCCCCACTGGCTTGCCCTACTCCGCTTCGGCTGGCGACAACGCAAACGCCCGCTAGCGCCCGCGCTTGGCCCGGCAGGCGTGGTGGCATGAGCGCCGACCATGCTGCCGCCGAGGAGTGCGTTGTGGCCATGAGCCCCGGGGCTGCTGTCAAACAGCAGCTTAGTTGAGCCCTCTCTTCGCGACCTTGCGGCCTCGCAGGTAGCGGCGCTGGCCACGACTGTGGCGTGCCGCTAGCTGGGCCAGACAAAGTAGCCTTTGATTCTGACCGCGCTGTCTTTGACGCCAGCGGTGATGGCGCTTGATGGCGCTGTCGGGCAGCGCGGCATAGTTAATGCTGTCGCCACCGGCTTGGATATCGGGGATAAATTTCTCGTTGAAGAAGCGGTAAAACAAGGTGCCGAGCCGATGTCGCTTGACGTGCGAGCCGTCTGCTGAGCCGCGTACATTGTTGGCTATTCGCCAGATTTAGCCTCGCGGGGCGGCGCGTTGTTGGGGCTTGGTTGTGCGTTGGTTCTGGTTTTAATTTGCTTTGTATTGTCGTTTCAGTCAACGGCGGCCGGCCTCTAATCGGGCTGCTTGCTTTAGCCGGCCGATGGGGGCAACA
>JAYULP010000093.1:0-13862 GCA_043763445.1 Polaromonas sp. | reverse complement strand
TGTCAACAGGCAAACGGCGGTTGGTTTTGATCAGCCGCTGCGCCACACCTTCTAGCGCGTCGTAGGCTTTGAGCGTTAGCTCGCCCCGGTGCAGGGTTTTGAGGTCATCGAGCCATTTGACATAACGCCCTGGTGCTTTGCTCGACTGCACCGCCGGCATGCCAAAGCCTTCAAGGCTCACCAGGCGGCGAACGCGCGCCGGGCGCACGCCGGCATACAGCATGGCCACGTTGCCGCCCATGCTGTGGCCCACCAGGTCTACCGCGCGGTGGGGGGCATAGTGGTCCAGCAGAAAGTCCAGGTCAGCGAGGTAGTCCGCAAACCAGAAGGTGTCTGCCTGACCTTGCAGCGCAGACGGCGTTTGTCCAAAACCGCGCCAGTCTGGCGCCACGATGGTGCGGCCAGCGACAAATGCGCTGGACAGTGCATCGACCATGAACTGGTAGGACGCGGCAACGTCCATCCAGCCGTGCACCAGCACCAAAATGGGCAAGGCGCTGTCGGCGCTGTTCAGCGTGTTGGCACCGGGCCAGACCCTGACGTGGTAAGGCAGTCCGCGTATCGGGACAAACTCGCTGCGGGAAATTCTTTTTTCTTTGTACATTGAGCAAATGATAAGCAAGCGCGGCCCGTTACACCGTCAAAACAGCGACACGCCCGCCGCTGCAGCTGCCTACCCAGCCGACGCTTACAGTGCGTTGCACTAGGGCTTTGGCTGGCAAGTGCCAACACACTTCAACATCGCGCAGGTGTGCTGCCGCCGTTGGGCTGCGTTGCAAAGGAGCCTGCAGGGTACTCCTGAATTAATAGCTACACAGCAAGTAAACGCAACGGCCTAGGCTACTTTTTATACTTTTTATACTTATTTAGCCCTGCAGCAGGCTGCAGACGCCTTTAGCCACCAGTTGCAGCGCTTGGGTGTGTTGCGCGGGGACCGCGTGGCCAATGGCATGCTGCAGCGTTTTCAAACAGCGGTGGTCTACATGGCGGTGCTGCAGAGGGGTGCAGTGGCAGTGCCGCTGTCAACGCTGTTCGGCCCCGAAGCGCTGGTTTATCGTTTGGCTGACAGCGAAGCGGTGGTAGCCATTGCCGATGACGGCGCTGAGCGCCGTGCGCGCTGCCTGCTTCGAGCTGCGCGCTACAGTCGCTGCCGGCGCAGCCCGGGGGCAGGGTGACGTGGACTTGAACCGCCGGCCAGATGTGGCGGGCTCACTGGTCAACACCTTGACCAGCGAGCCCGCCGTGTTGACCTACACCAGCGGCACCACCGGCCCGCCCAAAGGCGCGCTGCTTGCACACTGCGCGCTACTGGGTAACTTGACAGGGTTTATTTGCAGCCAAAATTGGTTTGGTTTTGACGGTGTGCGCAACACCCATTCAGACGCAGTGTTTTGGAGCTCCGCTGACCGGGCCTGGACTGCTGGGCTGATGCACGAGCGGCTGCCCACGCTGTACTTTGGCCGTCCCATCGTGGCTTGCGCCGGGCGCTTCAGCTCGGTCCTGGCTTTGACTTTGATGGCGTCGCAGGCAGTGACCTGGAGATTTTTGTTGCCGACCGCGCTCAAAGCCATGATGAAGGCCTTCCCGCATCCCCGGCGCCTCCTCAAACTTGCGCCTGCAGGAGCTAGTGAGCGAGGGCGAGGCGGTGGGCGACGCCGTGTTTGACTACTGCCCCAGTGAGTTGGCCGTTGTCCTGAACGAAATGTTTGGCCAAACCGAGTTCAGCTATGTTGTGGGCAATTGCAGCAAGCTCTGGCCTGCTGAAGCTGGCAGTATGGGCAAAGGCTATTTCGGCCACCGGGTTGCGGTGATTGACGATAACGGCGGCGAATGCGCTGCAGGCGTGCCTGGCAATCTAGCGGTGAACCGGTTTGAGGTACACGGCGTGCCCGACCCAGTGCTGTTTTTGGGTTGCTGGAAAAACGACACCGCCACGCGGGCCAAGTTCACCGGCGACGGGTGCCGCGCTGGCGGCCTCGCGCGCCGCGATGTCGATGGCTAACTTTGGCATGAAGGCCGGGCAGACGACGGTTTCAAGGCCGCAGGCTACCGCATCGGTCCGGGTGAAAATGAAAAACTACCTTGTCAAAAAACCCTGCCTTGGCCAGTGCGGCGGTGGTGCTTAAGTCCGACGCTGCGCGCGGCGCTGTGGTCAAAGCCTGTGTGGTGCAAGCTACTGAATTTATAGCTGCACAGTGTGTAGATGGGGCGGCCAGGAGCCAGTTTGAGGCGCAACTCACCGCCGAGCTGCAAGCCCATCTCAAAAATCGGCTGGCACCCTGCGAGTACCCGAGAGAAATTGAATTCATTGACGCTTTGCCTATGACCACCACTGGCTCTTGCAGCGCCGCGTGCTGCGGCTGCAAGAGCCAGCGCGTTTTGAGGCGCAGCAGGGCCAAGCCCTGGGCTGGCAGGCATAAAAAAAGCACCCGAAGGTGCTTTTCTGTAAGGCGCTACCGCTCGACTCAACGTGCCACGACCCGCTCCGCCACATAAATTTCAACACGGCGGTTTTTGTCGCGGCCTTGCTGGGTGGCGTTGTCCGCTACTGGCTCGCGTGCGCCGCGGCCATCAGTGCCGATGCGCTGCACCGCGACACCGCGGCTCACCAAGTAGTCACGAGCGGCATTGGCGCGGTCAATCGACAGTGGGTTATTAACCGCGTCCGATCCGGTCGAGTCGGTGTGGCCGACGATGGTGACGGTGGTCACCGGGTTTTGGTTCAGGCTAGTTGCAAACTGCGTCAATATGGGCGCAAAGTTGGACTTGATGGCTGAGCGGCCAATGTCAAAACCCACATCGCTTGGAATGTCGAGCTTCAAGCGGTTATCAGCGGTCTGGCTAACAGCCACGCCGGTGCCGCGTGTGGCTTGCTCCATGGCTAGGCGCTGATCTTGCATCTTTTTCGACCAGATGTAGCCGCCGCCCGCGCCAAGCGCGCCGCCCAGCACGGCGCCTTGCGCCGCACCCCTGCCGCCGCCGGTAGCCGCACCCAACAGGGCTCCGGCTACAGCGCCAATGCCAGCGCCCTTGGCGGTGCCGTCTTGGGTCTCGCTCATGTTGGCGCAGCCAGACAAAACGCTCAGCGTCAAAGCAGCGCAAGCTAGCGTGTGAAGTGCTGATTTTTTCATTGAAAACTCCTGATATTTAAGTAGCGAGACTCACTCGCCAAATTTGGCGGTGACATGCAGCTGGTGTTGAGCAAATGGTAGGCCCGCTCAGTGCATCAAAGCGTCGGACAGTGTCGCCGCTTTTGCACCAGCGCACACCTTAAACTTTCGCTATTGTGATGCGCTTGGCGGCCTTGCGGCAGCTGGTTTGCCGTCCGTTCACCCAACTTGGCTATGCTTTATGACACCTGTTTTACTCGGCGCGACGGCGCTGCAAGTCACCCCTGTCTGCCTAGGCACAATGACCTTTGGTGAGCAAGTCAGCGAGGCCGATGCCCACACGATCTTGAACCGCGCTGTTGCCCACGGCATCAACTTCATCGACGCGGCCGAGATGTACTCGGTGCCAGCGCGCGCCGAGACCTTTGGCGCTACCGAAACCATTTTGGGCCGCTGGTTTGAAAAAACACCCAGCGCCCGTCAGCAGCTGGTGTTGGCCACCAAAGTGGCCGGGCCGTCGCGCGGCATGCCGTGGATTCGCGGCGGCAGCCCTGACCTGAGCGGAGCCGACATTCTCAGAGCCTGCAACGACAGCTTGGTACGCCTGAAAACCGACGTTATTGATCTGTATCAAATTCACTGGCCTGCGCGGCATGTGCCGGCGTTTGGCACGGTGTATTTCGAGCCGGCCAAAGACAAACCGGTGACCTCGATACATGAGCAGCTTGACGCGATGGCCACACTGGTCAAAGCCGGCAAGGTGCGGGCTATTGGCTTGTCTAACGAAACGCCCTACGGTGTGCACGAGTTTGTGCGCCTGGCCGACCAGCACGGGCTGCCGCGTGTGGCCACAGTGCAAAACCCTTATTGCCTGCTTAACCGCACCGTGGAAAACGGATTGGACGAGACCTTGCACCGCTTGGGGGTGTCGCTGCTGGCTTATTCGCCTTTGGCTTTTGGCTTGCTGACCGGTAAATACGACGTAGCGGGCATTTCGGGCGCGGACTCGCCCAAAGCGGGCCGTATGACAAAGTTCGATTCGATGAAAAAGCAGCGCTGGGCTCGCCCAGAAGCCTTGCGGGCAGCGCGCCGGTACAACGCGCTGGCCGCTGCCAACGGCATGACGCCAACTCAGCTGGCGCTGGCGTTTTGTTACACCAAATGGCAGGTCACCAGCACCATCATCGGCGTGACGTCAGTCGCCCAGCTTGACGAGGACATAGCGGCTTACGGCACCAGGCTCGGCGCTGAGGTATTGGCCGAGATTGACGCGATTCGCTGGGACATTCGCGACCCGGCGCTGTGACCGCTGCTGCTGCTGTGTGCCATGGGTAAAAACTCCCACGTCAGTCAGACGCCGGCTACGCAGTGGCTCAAGCGCTGTGGCGTAGCCTTCACTGAGCACTCCTACGACTACCTAGACCACGGCGGCGCGCGGCACAGCGCCGCTGCGCTACAGCTGGAGCCGTCTACGGTCGTCAAAACACTGGTCATGCAAGACCAGGACGGCAAACCGCTGCTGGTGCTTATGCACGGCAACTGCACCGTGTCAACTAAAAACCTAGCGCGCCAGATCGGCGCCAGGTCAGTTGCGCCGTGCTCACCGGCAGTAGCCAGTCGCCACACCGGCTACCTGGTGGGCGGGACCTCACCTTTTGCGACGCGATGCGCCATGCCGGTGTACATCGAGCAAAGCATCCTTAGGCTGCCCCGCATCGTGATCAATGGGGGACGCCGCGGTTATTTGCTTGGGATAGACCCCGAGGTGTGCGCCCGCTTGCTGGCGGCACAATCAGTAAATTGCGCATTGCCGATGGCGCCGTGAATTGTTAAAAAATAACCAGGACACTCTACTCATGACCCCCCCTTTTTCGAGCGCCGTTGCCTCGGCAGGTGTTCTTGTGTGTGCAGCACTGGCGTATTTGCTGGGGTCGCTGTCGTTTGCGGTCATCGTCAGTCGCGCCATGGGGCTGAGTGACCCGCGTCAGTACGGCAGTAAAAACCCGGGCGCTACCAACGTGCTGCGCTCGGGCAACAAAGCAGCAGCGGGGGCCACGCTGGTGCTGGACGCCCTCAAGGGCTGGTTGCCTGTGGTGTTGGTGCAGTGGTTTGGTGCGCCCTACGGCTTGGGCGACGGGACCGTGGCTTTGGTGGGTTTGGCCGCGTTCATTGGCCATTTGTACCCGGTGTTCTTCCACTTTAAGGGTGGCAAAGGTGTAGCCACGGCCGCGGGCGTGTTGCTGGGCTTTAGCTGGGCGTTGGGCTTGGCAACGCTGGCGAGCTGGGCTATCGTTGCATTTTTTTCGCGCTACTCGTCGCTGGCTGCGCTGGCGGCGGCGGCTTTTGCGCCGTTTTTTTACGTGCTCGGTGACGGCACAGCCTGGCGCAGCGACAAGTGGGTGCTGTTGGCCATTGTGCTGATCAGTGCCATGCTGGTGTGGCGCCACCGCGAGAACATCAACAAACTACTCAAAGGCACCGAGGCAAGACTGGGCAGCGCTAAACCTGTGGTTAAGCGCTGAAACCGGCACGCACAGCGTGTTTTTCGGTGATTTATGGCTATTGCCGTCGTATTTGCTGCCTTTATTGCTCCTGAATTAGGAGCGCTTAATGACTGCGGTTGCGCTTTCAGTAACGCTGGTCCAGCGTCATTAGGTTGCCTTCGCGCCGCATCTGAAAACGCGACAAAAAGCTGTTGCCCAGCAGCAAAAAAGGCATCGCCTGCGGTGTGACCACCGCCTCAATGCCCAGCACCTCTACATCGCCAATGCGCACGCTGTTGAGCTTGACTCGCCAGCCCTGTGCCACGCCGTTGGCAGTGGACAACTGCACGATTTGGCCGCTTTTGTAAGCAATGCCGGCGCGGTCAGCGTCCAGTGTGCTCATGGCAATGCTGGTGGCCCCGGTGTCCACCATGAACTGCACTGCGCGGCCGTTGACTTGTCCAGCAGTCATGAAGTGCCCACCGCCGCTCTCGGTGAGCGTGATGCGCTTGCGCTGCCCGTCGGCAGCACCCGCGCCGACCGGTGACTCCCCGACGCGTAGGGTCAGGCGCTTGCCCAACTGCTCGACCACCGCCTGCTCGCCAGACGTTGATATCACCTTGACGCCTTGGTGTGTCTCGCCCGGTGCTACCGTTTTTGGAGCGCCACCGCCAACCACCAGCAAGGCTTTGCTGCCCAACATGCCGGCCAATGCCACAGCTTGAGCTTGGGCTAGGCTGACGCTGAGCGCGGCAAGCGTCAGTACGCAAGCTGCTGCCGGTACTGTGCGGTAAGCCACAGTCAGTCGCGAAAGTTGTTAAAACTCAACGGCATGTCAGCGTTGTCGGCCTTGATCAGTGCCATGGCGGCTTGCAGGTCGTCGCGCTTGGCACCGCTGACGCGTACTTTGTCTTCTTGGATAGCGGCCTGTACCTTGACTTTACTGCCCTTGATGAGCACCTGAATTTTTTTGGCCAGCTCAGTTTCGATGCCGTTTCTGACCTTGTTGATCTGTTTGACCTTGTCGCCGCCAATTTTTTCGATTTTTCCGAGGTCAAGAAAGCGCACATCCACGCCGGACTTGGTGAGTTTGTTGCGCAAAATATCGTTGATTTGGTCGATTTGAAAGTCGCTGTCACCAATCAAGGTAATTTCTTTGTCTTTGAGCTCAATCGACGCGGGCGTGCCTTTGAAGTCAAAGCGCGTACCAATTTCTTTGGCGCTGTTTTCGACGGCATTTTTGACTTTGACAAGCTCAGCTTCAAGGACAGTATCGAACGAAGGCATGGTGTGTTTTCTCGGTATGTAGCGCGGTGATTGCGCCGTTATGGCGTGGTGACGGGGTGGCAGCTAGGCGGCTCAAACCAGCGCCAATGCGACAATCTGGCGATGTTAGTCGAGAAAAATGTCCCGCTGCAGCCCTTCAACACCTTTGGCATTGTGGCCAAAGCGCTGAGTCTGGTGCGCATTGCGTCACAAGCCGATGTCGCGGCGGTGTTGGCTACCCCCGCGTTGGCCGCAAGGGCCAAATTTATTCTTGGTGGCGGCAGCAACATTGTGCTGACGGGCGACGTTAAATTGCTCACGCTCAAGGTACAAATTATGGGCAAGCGCTTGCACAGCGAGACCGCCAAGGCGTGGATTGTGGAGGCCGGCGCGGGGGAAAACTGGCACGATGTAGTCACTTGGAGCCTAGAGCAAGGCCTGTCGGGGCTGGAAAACATGGCGCTGATACCCGGGTGTGTGGGTGCCGCCCCGGTGCAGAACATCGGCGCCTACGGCGTTGAGCTGCAGGACCGTTTTGACTCGCTCGATGCGATTGATTTGAGCACCGGCCAGTGCTTTACGCTTAGTGCCGCACAGTGTGCGTTTGGCTACCGCGACTCGGTGTTTAAGCACGCGGCCAGTCCAGGGGGCTTTGGTTTAGCTGACAAGGCACTGATTACCCGGGTGCGGCTGGCGTTGCCAAAAGTGTTCAAGCCGCAGCTGGGCTACGCTGACCTTGAAAAAAAGATACAGAAAACGGGTATCTCAACGCCTGATGCACAGCAAATCTACGACTGGGTGTGCGAGATTCGCCGCGCCAAACTGCCAGACTGGCGGGTGCTTGGCAATGCGGGTAGTTTTTTCAAAAACCCCACGGTGTCGCCCGAGCAGTGCGCCGACATTATTTTGCGCGAACCAAAAATCGTGCACTACCGTCTGGTGGACGGCACGGTAAAGCTCGCTGCTGGCTGGCTGATTGATGCCTGCGGCTGGAAGGGCAAAACCATCGGCAATGCCGGCGTGTACGAGCGCCAAGCGTTGGTGTTGGTTAACCGCGGTGGAGCCACTGAGCCAGTCACTGGAGGCGAAGTGATGACGCTGGCCAAAGCAATTCAGGCCAGCGTGTACGAGCGTTTTGGTATTCGGCTAGAGCACGAGCCAGTTGTTGTTTAAGCCGACCGCCAAACAAGGCCGTGTAGCAAACCAAAAAAACTCGGCAAAGGCCGGGTCAACTCAGGCCCTTGGACTGAAAAAATCGAATGCTAGTCAACCCGTTACGGACAAGCTGGGTAGTTGGCCTGAAACGCGGCGCGGCCGGCTGGAGGCGTGTAGTCCTCGGCGCTTGGCGTGTTTTTGGTGAAAGCGCAGCCGTAAGTTGGCGACGCCAGTGTGGCTGCAGTTTTCACATCGTCACCTGCTGGTTTAGGCCCGCCTGCCTCCCACTTGACCATGTCGTCAAATGCGGTCGTGGCCTCGGCCGCTGTGAAAGCGCAGTGGCCCACGTCGCGGATGGCCCGTTGAACTAAGAACTGGTCCGTTCCCTTGGCTTTGGCACGGTCAAAGTAAACCTGCTCCATCTTGAACGGGACAAACAAGTCACCTAGGGTGTGAATCGACACCACTGGAATATTAATGGCCGCTGCGGTAGCGGGAATCCAACGCAGACCATCCCGGCGCAACCGGTTGGCATCTGCTACCGGCGTAATTTTGAACGCGCTGCTGTTAAATGACGTGTCCAGCGCTGTGGCCGCAGCTGAGGAAGCGTCCACCTTGTAGAACAGCTGGGTAGTGTCCAGTATGTTGGCTGTGAGGATGCCGTCGATGGTGCCGTTGCCGCCCAAGGATGCAAAAATACTGCCTTGATTGCCAGCGTTGGCCCAGCCTTCAGCGTAGAAAGGCCTTGCGCCACCGCTGAGGTTCATCACCACGTTTTTGAGCTTGTCGCCCTGTGCGGTGGTCTGCGTCGGGAAGGTGCTCCACAACGCTGACTGAATGGACGGGGTTAGCGCCGCGAAGTCAGTGGTCGGGAAGCTGGTAATCGCAAAGCCCGCAAGCTGCTGCGCTGCTACTTGGTAGCCGGCAAAGTAATTAAACAGCTCGTTGTCGCCTAGCACGCCGCACATGGGTACCGCCCCTGCATACTTGACTTTGTTGATGGCGTTGGCCTGTGCTTCAGCGTCAATCGCTGCGGCGGTGATGTGCCCGCCCATAGACACACCGGTGATGAAGATTTTTGACGGCGTGCTCACTGTACGGCCTTTGGCTGCGGCAATACCCACGAAACTCAAGGCCAGCGCATTGGTGTCCTCAACGCCCGCGCGTACATCGTAGTAATTTTTCGAGTAACTGGAGGCTGCCCAGGCGTAGCCGTTATCCAGCAGGTAGCGCCGCATGATTGGTGTGTCCACCGTCAGGCTGGGGCCAGTACCACGGTAGCCGTGTACCCACATTACCAGCTTGCCGTTCCAGCCGGTTTTCGGAACTTCAACTCGGTAGGCCGAGCCTTGCAGTACCCCGGCCCAACGGTCGGTGTCAACGGCGCTGTTGCCAAGCGCGGCAAATGTGGTTTCTACCACCGGCGTAAAGGTGCGGCTGTCTTGCAGTCGAGCGGGCTCAGGCAGGGGCGCGACCACAACCGGCGGTGCCAGCACAGCGACCGGCGTGCTGTCAACGCTGCTACCGCCGCAGGCGACAAGGCTGCCAATGGCTGCAGCGACCAGGCTTGCCCCCACGGGCCGAAAAAGCTTTGAACGGGTTTGCTTCATGTCTGACTCCAGTTGTTGCCGCGACCGCGACTGCTGCGCTGGCTTCAGCTTACGCGCCGCTCTTCAGCGGTTTGTGTCACCCAGATGACAAACTAGGCCCAGACAAACCCTGTGCTGTAGCGCGCAAAGACAGCGGCAATCAGCAATCAGCAATCGACTGGTGGCACAAAACTCAGCTCAAGTCCGCGGCAGTAGCACGCAACGCTTTTTTGCAGCATCAAGCTGTAGCGCCGCTGCCTACTGCGGTGTGCGGTGCATTGCCGGGCAAAGCTAGCCCTCGCGGGCAGGCGTGCTGGGTGCATGGCAGCTGCCGCTAGGCGACACCCGAGCTGGCGCTTTTACCGGGTTATGTCACCGGCGAGCTTGACTAGCTCGCCCGCTGTTGGCGGGGCCAACAGGCCGACTTTGGCGTAGATACCCAACTTTTCGCGCGTGTCGATGATGTCCAGGTTGCGCATCGTCAGCTGACCAATGCGGTCCAGTGGGCTGAAGGCGCCTTTGACTTTTTCCATACTCAAGCGCTCAGGCTTGTAGGTCAGGTGCTCAGAGTCGGTATTCAAAATAGAGTAGTCATTGCCCCGGCGTAGCTCAATAGTCACCTCGCCAGTGACGGCGCGAGCCACCCAGCGCTGGGCAGTTTCTCGCAGCATGATGGCTTGTGGGTCAAACCAGCGGCCTTGGTACAGCAGCCGGCCGAGCTTGCGGCCGTTGTCTCGGTACTGCTCAATCGTGTCTTCGTTGTGAATCCCGGTGACCAGGCGTTCGTAAGCGATGAACAACAGCGCCAAGCCTGGCGCCTCGTAGATACCGCGACTTTTAGCTTCAATGATGCGGTTCTCGATCTGGTCGCTCATGCCCAAGCCGTGACGGCCGCCGACACGGTTAGCTTCAAGAATCAGCTCGACCAGGCTGTCAAAACGCCGCCCGTTCAGGGCTACCGGCTGGCCTTCTTCAAACCGCACGGTAACTTCTTCGCGCTTGACCTCGACGTCGTCCCTCCAGAACGCAACGCCCATGATTGGGGTGACGATCTTCATCGCGCTGCTTAAATGCTCAAGGTCTTTGGCCTCGTGCGTCGCGCCCAGCATGTTGGAGTCGGTGGAGTATGCTTTTTCTGCCGACATCTTGTAGCCAAAACCAGCCGCAGTCATAAAAGCGGACATCTCAGCGCGACCGCCCAGCTCGTCAATGAACAGCTGGTCCAGCCACGGCTTGTAGATTTTAAGATTCGGGTTGGTCAGCAGGCCATAGCGGTAAAACCGCTCAATGTCGTTGCCTTTGTAGGTGCTGCCATCCCCCCAAATGTTGACGTTGTCTTTCTGCATGGCGGCTACCAGCATAGTGCCGGTAACAGCCCGGCCCAGCGGTGTGGTGTTGAAGTAGGTCACGCCGGCGGTTGTGATGTGAAAGGCGCCCGCTTGCAGTGCTGCAATGCCTTCGGTGGCGAGCTGGCTGCGGCAGTCGATGAGGCGGGCTTGCTCAGCGCCGTACTGCATCGCCTTGCGGGGAATCTCGTCGTAGTCGGGCTCGTCGGGCTGACCTAGGTTGGCGGTGTAAGCGTAGGGCAGGGTACCTTTGAGCTTCATCCAGTGCAGTGCCGCGCTGGTGTCTAGTCCGCCGGAAAACGCAATGCCGACTTTCTCGCCGATGGGAAGGTGTTCAAGGATGGTGGTCATGGTGTGAATGCTGTAGCGGCTGGGATGGACTGAGCTCGGTTTGAGTTCAGCCAAAGTGGCAGATGTAGTGGTAGGCGGCGTAGCCTTCGGCAACGCGAATGCTAAAACTGGTTTGCGCCGGCACGCTGAACTGCTCGCCTGCACCAGAAGTCGTCCATGCCTCGTGAGCTGCCAGTTTGTAGTCGCAAGCGCCGGCCACACATTCCATAATTTCAGGCGCGGCGGTGTAAAACGTCAGTGTGCCCGGCAGTATTACCCCCACTGATTTTTTGCTGCCGTCACCCAGTGTGATGCTGTGGCTGACGCACTTGCCGCCGAAATACACATTGGCTTGGGTCGTCACGCTGATGTTGTCGAGTGTGGCAGTAGGCATGGCAGGGTATGACTGGTTAGAAAAGCCTTAATTTTAGGATAAGCGCGGTGCAGCGGGTAGCGCCACAGGCACCCAGCAGTCAATCTGGTTGCGCTCGCCAAGCGTGTCTCGTGAATACGGGACAATTATCGGTATGAACCAAAAAAGCCTGGATTGCCAGTTGATCGCGTTGCTTGACCGGGTAGCGTTGGCCGATGAAGCCGCCTTGAAAGAGCTGTATGGGCTGACCTCGTCCAAACTCTACGGTGTAGCTGTTCGAGTGGTAACTAACCGGCAATGGGCGGAAGATGTGCTGCAGGACGCTTTTTTGAATATTTGGCGCGTTGCAGGGCACTACAAGTCAAGCTTGTCGCCGCCGCTGGCTTGGATGGGCGTGGTGGTGCGCAGCAGGGGTCTTGACTTTTTGCGTCGCCGCAGGTCAGACCGCGCTGACGCGGTGCAGGAGCTCGATGAGCTGATTTCAGACACGGTTGCAGGCGACCAGCCCAACCCGCTGGACACGACCCAGGCCAGTGAACAGGCCAACGCGCTGCACTCGTGCCTGACTAGGCTGGCTCATAAACAGCGTGAAGTGGTGAGTCTGGCTTATCTGCGCGACTTGAGCCACGCCGAATTGGCTGAGCAACTCAAGCTCCCGCTGGGAACGGTGAAAACCTGGATTCGCAGGGGCTTGGAACAACTGCGCGGCTGTATGTCGCGGTTTGCTTGAAGCGCCAGCACAAAGCCGCAGATAAATGTGTGCAACGCAAAACCGTTAACTGCCTGAACTGCCTGAAAAGGGCTTTTTATGAACTTGTTCAAGAACGCTGACCTAATGGAGCAACTTGCCGTCAGCTACGCCTTGGGTACGCTGCGCGGTGGGGCACGCCGCCGTTTTGAGGCGTTGGCCCGGGGCCATGCACCGCTGCGCGCCGCTGCTCTGGTGTGGCAAAGCCGCATGTCTTCGCTAGCCGAGCTGCAGCCCGAGGTTGTACCCAGTGCGGCGGTGTGGACGCGCATCGAAAACCTGCTTCAAGCTCAAAAGCAGGCCGCCGCGATGGTGGCCGCCCGCGCCAGCACGGCGGCTCACAGCAAGCTAGCGCCGCCTGCCGGTTGGTGGATAAATGTGGCACTTTGGCGTGGCGCTGCGACGGCCGGCGTAGTCGCTGCGGTTGTGGCTACGCTCGCCGTGAGTAACGTCAAAAGTCAAGCCGAGCAACTCGCAAATCAGGTGGCGATGCTGTCCGGCAAGCTGGCAGCCACACCCGACATTCAATATGTTGCGGTGCTGGCCGATGAAAAAGCCAGTGCCTCCGTGCTGGTGACGTTTGATCCTAAAAAGAAAACGCTGCTTGTCAAGCGAGTAGGCAGCTTTGGGGTGATGAGTGACAAGTCACTTCAGCTGTGGGCTTTGCCGCCAGGTGCGGCGCCCAAGTCGCTGGGCGTGCTGGGCAATGAGGCGGTGATGCGCCTGACAGCGGCTGAACGCGATGTGCGCGAGGTACCGACCCTGGCAATTAGCCTGGAGCCCAAAGGTGGCGCGCCAACTGGCAGTGGCCCGAGCGGCCCGGTGCTGTTCAAAGGCGCCTTGCTCGAAACAAGCCAGTAAACCGATCAGGCGTGCTGGGCCTGCTCGAAAATATAAGAAGGGGGCTTGAAGCCCCTTTTTTACTTTGCCGTGTGTTGCCCAAGCGCATCCTGCGTTTTGGGCTACTTACCGCCAGTGCCCGCCGCCATAGCCGCGGCTGTAGCCAAAGTTAAACGATAAACCAATCGGCGAATAGTACGGACGGTCATAGTCTTGGCGTGGGTAGTACGGGCGTTGATAGAACGCTGGGTAGGTTTCAACGGTTTGCACCACCACTGGCTGGGCATACAAGGGCTGGCCGTAGGGCTGGTTGTAGCCCACCGGCTGTTGAACTTGCTGCACCGGCGCAGGCTGGAAGTAGGTTTGTGGCGGGTTGGGTAGCTGATACTGCTGGTTGTGCTGATACTGCGGGTAGGGCTGGCTCTGTTGCCCTTGAAATGCCGGCTGTACCGGCGCGTTCAAGCCGCCTACGGGTGAAATTTGCAGTCGCACAAACTGGCCTGGGTCACTGGCCATCTGGGTGTTGTACTGCGTGCCCTGATACTCGTACACCACATTGAAGTGGCTTGGGCGGTTTTCATAAAAAGTTTGCGTGCTGCATTGCTGCATGTTTTGCACCTGC
>JAYULP010000092.1:0-2328 GCA_043763445.1 Polaromonas sp. | reverse complement strand
TCGCCCGCCAAATGCGCTTGCGTGACTTGGGCGGCCTGATCGTCATTGATTTTATTGATATGGAAGAGTCACGCAACCGCCGTGATGTGGAAAACCGCTTGCGCGACGCGCTGCGCCTAGACCGTGCCCGGGTACAGTTTGGCACCATCAGCAAATTTGGTTTGATGGAGATGAGCCGCCAGCGCCTGCGCCCTGCGTTGTCAGAAGGCGCGTCAGTTCCCTGCCCGCGTTGCGGCGGCTCTGGCCACATTCGTGACACCGAAAGCTCGGCATTGCAAATTTTGCGCATCATCCAAGAAGAGTCGCTCAAGGACAGCACCGCTTCAGTGCTGTGCCAAGTGCCGGTTGATGTGGCGTCGTTCCTGCTAAATGAGAAGCGCTCAGAAATCAGCAAAATTGAGATGAAGCAGCGTATCAACGTACTGCTGGTGCCCAACAAGACACTGGAGACACCGAACTACCGTCTTGAGCGACTAAAGCACGACGACCCGCGCCTCGATGGCATCGAAGCCAGCTACAAATTGGCCGAAGAAATTGAAGACCCGACAACTGTGACGCGCCGGAGCCAAGAAAAGCACAACAAACAAGAGCCGGTGATCAAGGGCGTACTGCCAGATGCACCGGCACCCCAAGCCGCCCCGCGCGCACAAACAGTCGCCGCGGTGGCACCTGCGGTAGCACCAGCGCAAGCCAGCACAAAACCGGTAGTGACTGTGCCCGCCCCGACTGAAACTGGCTTTTTCGGCTGGCTCAAAGGCTTGTTTGGTGTGGCCGACGCACCAACCGCGACGGTGGCAACACCTGCCGCAGCCGATCACAGCGAAGTCCGCCCGAATGCAGCGCCGAGTGCTGACGCTAACGCCGGACGCCACGGCCGTGACAGTCGACGCGGCGGCCGTGGACGCGGTGATGGCCGCGAGTCGCGCGAAGGGCAGTCCACCCGTGAATCCCGCCCTGAAGCGCGTCAAGATGGCCGCAATGAGCGCCGCGACCGCAATGCTGACGTGCGGCCGCAAGACGGCAGTCGCCAAGATCGTCCTGAACACCGCAATGCGCCGCGCAGCGAAGCCCGCGCTGATGTTGCCGGTGACAGCCGCCCTGAGACCCTAGCGCGCCACGACACCAACGAAGCCCGTGCGCCGCGCGAGGCGCGGCAAGAGCTGGGCCGGAGCGAGCGCGGCCGACGTGAGCGTACTGATGGCCGCAACGAGCCGCGCAGCGACGCACGCCCAGAATCGCGTAGCGAGCCACGCGGTGAACGCCATGAGCGCGATGCGGTTGAGCACGACCTGGCACTGGCCAACCAAGCCGCTATGGCCGCGGCCATGAATCCAGACGAGGGCAATGACCGCCCAAGCGGTGAAGTTCGCCGCGAGCGCAGCGGCCGCCGCAACGAGCGTCGCGGCAGCCGCACCGACGGCCAGGGCAGCCAGACTGAGCATCCCGCAGTGGCTGAAGCATCGGCTGCGGACACCATAAACGCCAAGGCGTTGCACGATGATGCCGAGTCGCCAAACACTGCAGAGGTCTCAGTTGAAGGCCAACACCAGCCGCAAAGCGAGTTGGGCGAGCCGCGAGCACCACGCGAGCGGCGCAGCCGAGACCGTTATGGGCGCGACCGTCGTGAACGCGGCGAAAAAGGCGACCGCGCAGACCCGGTCGAAGGTAGTGAGCGCGCCGAATCAACGCCAGCGTTTCAGCCTAACCCGGTAAGTGATGCAGCGCCAGCCCAGGCGGCAACGCTCAAAGTAATGGTGCCAGCAGCAGCGCCGGCAGTTCGACCAGACGACGCGCCAGCCGCTTTGAAGCGTCAGGACATGGCCACTGCTGCTGAAGCACCGACCCAACGGGCGCCAACTGCAATGAGCGCACCCGATGTACAGGTCACAGTGCCCGCTGCCGGCAGCGCATTGCCGAAGATTCAAGCCTACGCACTGCCGATGGACGACTTGACACAAGTCGCAACCGGCTCAGGCCTGCAGTGGGTTAACTCCAACACGGCAAAAGTAGCGCAAGCCAAGGCGGCTATAGCAGCGGAAGTTCAAACGGTCCGAGTGCCCCGCGACCGGCCTGCGGCAGTAGCGTCAACAGAGGGCCCACTTGTGTTGGTGGAGACCAAACGCGACCTAGGCACCCTGCCCCTGCCTTTTGAGACGCCTTCAGCGTAGTGTCCTGCGCCAGCCCTCGCAGCCGTAAGGCTGTGCAGCGGCTGACAATTTCTGTAAGCCCGGTCGGCCGTTGCTACCGGGCTTTTTTGTGCAGTATCGTCACTTGCAGCGTTTGCCACCAGCCGGGCCAGAGCCCAGCGCCAAAAGGTAAAAGGTAAAA
>JAYULP010000091.1:0-5752 GCA_043763445.1 Polaromonas sp. | reverse complement strand
CTTCTTTTTCGAGCTTGTAGTGTTCTTGCAACCCGCTGTGCTGGAGCACCAGCTCGATGATTTCGCGCAGCGTTAGCCCTGCGGTTTGTTCGCGCAGCACATCCAGTTTGGCCACAAATGCGCCTAAGTTTGCCCCGGCCTTGCCTGCCACCGCGCTGACCGCGTCCCCGAGTGAGCACCCAGCGCCCTTGGCAATATCCTGCAACTGCTCAATGCTGCGCGCGCCGATGCCGCGTGGCGGAAAATTCACCACACGCATAAAGCTGGTGTCGTCGTTTGGGTTTTCCAGCAGTCGCAAATAAGCCAGCGCATGCTTGATTTCGGCGCGCTCGAAAAACCGCAGCCCGCCGAACACCCGGTAGGGCACGCCGCCATTGAACAGCGCCGTTTCCATAACCCGGCTCTGGGCGTTGCTGCGGTAGAGCAGCGCTATTTCTTTCGCTTCGATACCGTCGCGCACCAACTGCTTGACCTCATCGACAAACCACTGCGCCTCGGCAAAGTCGCTAACAGATTCATGCACACGCACCGGCTCGCCCGGGCCTGCTTGCGTGCGCAGGTTTTTTCCCAAGCGGTCACTGTTGTGGCTAATGAGCGCATTAGCCGAGTCCAAAATATTGCCAAAGCTGCGGTAATTGCGCTCCAGCTTGATCTGATGCGTCACGCTGAACTCCCGCACAAAGTCGGCCATATTGCCAACCCGTGCGCCGCGAAAAGCGTAAATGCTTTGATCGTCGTCGCCAACCGCTACAACCGAGCCGCCTGGAAAACTGGCATGGCCAGCCGCGCTCTGCCCGGCCAGCATTTTGATCCAAGCGTATTGCAGCTCGTTAGTGTCCTGAAACTCGTCAATCAAGATGTGACGAAACCGGCGCTGGTAATGCTCGCGAATAGGGGTGTTGTCGCGTAGCAACTCGTAGCTGCGCAGCATCAGCTCGCCAAAGTCCACCACGCCTTCGCGCTGGCATTGGTCTTCGTAGAGCGCATAAATTTCAACTTTCTTACGCAGTTCTTCGTCGCGCGCTGGCACGTCTTTGGCGCGCTGGCCAGATTCTTTGCAGGCGGCAATAAAATACATCAGCTGTTTGGGTGGAAAGCGCCCGTCGTCTACATTGAACTGCTTGCACAGCCGCTTGATGGCCGAAAGTTGATCCTGCGTATCCAAAATTTGGAACGCGGATGGCAAGCTGGCCAGCTTGTAGTGCGCCCGCAAAAATCGGTTGCACAAACCGTGAAAAGTACCAATCCACATACCGCGCACGTTGACCGGCAGCATCGCTGACAGCCGCAGCATCATTTCCTTAGCCGCTTTGTTGGTGAACGTCACCGCCAAAATGCCGCCCGGTGAGACTTGCCCGGTTTGCAGCAGCCAAGCAATGCGGGTGGTGAGCACCCGCGTTTTGCCTGAACCAGCACCGGCGAGGATCAACGCATGGGTGGCCGGCAGCGTCACCGCCGCCAGTTGCTCCGGGTTAAGATTTTGTAGGAGCGGAGATTCTTGGGCGACTTCTGAGAACATCACGCTATTGTAGGAAGCCGTTTGATGAAATTTGTCCGCCTGTTGATATGTCTGCTCGGTGTTTTAACCCCAGCCGGACACGCCGCCGCCCAATCAATCTGCACCAGTGACAACCAGACTCCCGCTCTGCGCTTGATGGAGCGGTTTACCAGCGCCGACTGCGCTTCGTGTTGGAGCGAGGCAGCCACCGCTGCAGCGACGCTAGGCACTGTTGTGTTGGACTGGGTGGTGCCCGGGCTGGGGGGCGACGAGGCGCCGCTTTCGGCCGTTGCCAGCAGCGAGGCTGTTGAGAGGTTGAACGCGCTGGGCAAACGCTTGCCCGAGCGCACAGCCGTCACTGTTGAGTCCATCGCACTGGCACCAGGGCTTAAACAATCAGTATTGCGGGTAGCCCGTGGGCTGGCTATATCGGGCTACATCGGCGTGTCAATCGAACTTGGTCCGACACCGACGTCTGCCACAGGACAACCGCTGACGGCCTGGCTGGCGTTAGTTGAGGTGCTGCCAGCCGGGACGGAGAGCTCGCCGGTAGAGCGGCACTTGGTGCGGGGCGTGTTTCAGTCTCTCTGGACGCCAAAAACACATTGGCCTGGGGCGGTGCCCTCGCGGCTGTTTGAGCAGCGTTCCATTAGCGTGACAGACGGCGTAAACGTTGAGCAACTTCAAGTCATTGGCTGGTTGACAGACAGCCGTGGGCGTATATTGCGGGCGACGCAATCGCAGTGCGCCGGCATGCCATAAAACATACCGCCGAGGTGGTTGTTCGGTCGAGACGCTTTTCACCGCCTGTGAGGACATGAAAAAAGCCACTGCTTACCCAAGGATGCACAGCGGCTTTGCTACAGCGACACGGCGAGCCTGCGGCTTGCCGCGCCACACTAACGGCTTAAATCAGTCACGCGCTGGCTTGGAGAACTTGCCCGCTTTCTTGGCGGCGTCGCGCGGTACAAACACCTTACCAGCTGGCTTACGGTTGGCAAAATCGCCACGGGGGACAAACTCAGCGCGGGGGGCAAAGTCACCACGGGGCGCAAAGTTTCGCTCTTCCCGGGGCGCAAAGTTGCTGCTGCTGCTGTTGTTGTCAAAGCCACGGTCGTCCTGGCGACGAGGACCACGATCGTTGAAACTAGAGCGGTCAGCATAGCCACCAGCAGGACCTGCTGGGCGCGGCGCAAATGAGCCACTGCGGTCGTCTCGACTGTTGCCGAAACTGCCCGCATTGCCAGTGTTGCTGCCAAAGCTGCCGCCGCCTTCGCGGCCACCGCTAAAGCCGCCAGTTGGTCTACGACCGGCATAGCCACCGCCGCCGCCGCCAAAACTGCGACCGCCGCCGCGGTCGTCGCGGCCGCCACCAAAGTTGCCGCGTGGACGCTCCGACGTTGGCGCAAAGCGCTGCTGTGGCTCAAGCCCTGCAATCACGCTGGGCTTGAGACTTTGTTGGGTGTAGTGCTCGATATCCTGAATTTTGCGACGGTCCCGAAACTCGGCAATAGTGATCGCTTGGCCGCTACGGCCCGCACGGCCAGTGCGGCCAATACGGTGAACATAGTCTTCGGCTTTCATCGGCAAACCGTAATTGATGACGTGCGTGATCGTTGGCACGTCCAAGCCGCGAGCGGCCACATCGGTTGCCACCAAAATTTGAACGCGGCCATCACGAAACGCCATCAAGCGGCGATTACGCAAACCTTGGCCCAGTGCGCCGTGCAACGCTACGGCGCTGAAGCCTTCTTGCACTAGGTCATTGGCTAGGCCATCGCATTCCACTTGGGTGCTGGCAAACACAATAGCCTGGTTGATAGCAGCGTCACGTAGCCAGTGGTCTAGCAGCTTGCGCTTGTGGGTCATGTTGTCGGCCCACAGCAACGACTGGGTGATTGAGGCGTGCTTTTCGTGCGGCGAATCAATCTCGACGCGCTGCGGCTGCCGCATGACGCGTGTGGCCAATTGCATGATTCGTGGCGCAAATGTGGCGCTGAACATCATGGTCTGTTTGCGCTCAATCGTCAGCTGATTAACTTCTGTCAAGTCGTCAGCAAAACCAAGGTCCAGCATGCGGTCGGCTTCATCCACCACAAGAAATTGCACTTGGTCCAGCTTGATTTGCAGACTGCGTTGCAGGTCAAGCAAGCGCCCCGGTGTGGCTACTACCAAATTGGCATTTTGCAGTTTAGCGATCTGCAACTGGTAAGGAATACCGCCCACCACATTGGCAATGCGCAGACCGCGGCAGTGACGAACCAGGTCAATCGCATCGGCGCATACTTGTTGAGCCAGCTCACGGGTAGGGCACAAGATCAAAGCGCCAGGTGTGGCCGCCTTAAAGTTCCGCATGTTGGTCGGGTCTTTGCGCTTCGGCTTTTTGAAGGGCGCTTCACCGCGCTCTACAGCCTCGGCGCTCAGCCGCTCAAACTCTGCTTTCTCATCGCGCTCGGCTTGTTCTTGCTGCATCAGCAGCGTGTGCAAAACGGGCAACAAAAATGCAGCTGTCTTGCCGCTACCGGTTTGGCTTGAAACCAGCAGGTCGGTGAACTTTTGGGCTTTTGGGTCTATATCTAGGGCTTGCATGGCCTTCGGGATAGTGGCCATCTGAACAGCGGTTGGCTGGGTGAACCCCATGTCGGCCACAGCTTGCAGCAACTCCTTGGCCAAGCCCAGCTTTACAAAGCCGTTGGGTACCGACACGATAGCCTCAAGCGAGCTGTCTTTGTCAACTAACGCGCCCGAAAAATCAGGCACGCCGGCTAGCTCAGCGTGCATATCTGACACGGCCGACGACATTGAGGCAGGCGCAAAGTCGTCGCCCGCTCCAAAAGATTCTGTATACGATTCAGTCATGTGTTTCTCACTAATCCCCCGCATAGCCCGGCCTTGATAGTTTTGGACGGGGAGCAGGAAACTCCACCCCTGCGATGCAGAAGGCTTCGTTTGTGGTTAATAAAACATCAACCATCAAACGAATAGGCAGCTTGGGCGCAGCAGTTAAGTCTGCCCTTGCGCCAAAAACTGTGGCTCCATATCGGGGCCAAAAAGTGTGTGGTAGATGTACAAATGCGCGATACGGTGTATCACGGCAAGCTTTCGATTATGGCATGACTAGCGGGTTTTTACCGAGCTTTGGCTAACCTCGGTAAAAATACGGTCCTCAAGTGCCGACAAAATCACTCCGCATCACTTTAGAAAATGAGTGCGGTAGTGCTCGAGCTCATCAATGGACTCGTGAACATCGGCTAGCGCAGTGTGGCTTTGCCGTTTTTTGAATGCGCTGTAGACGTCCGGTCGCCACCGTTTGGCTAGCTCCTTGAAAGTACTCACGTCGACATTGCGATAGTGCAAAAACGCTTCAAGTTCAGGCATGTACTTCACCAGAAAACGGCGGTCTTGACTAATCGTGTTGCCGCACAGCGGCGACACGCCCAACGGCACATAGTGCGACAAAAACGCAATGATCTGCGACTGTGCATCCTCCTCGCTAGTGCTGCTGGACTTGACTTTAGCAATCAAGCCACTGCGGCCGTGCGTGCCCTTATTCCAGTTGTCCATTTGCTCTAGCAGTAGATCGGATTGATGAATTACCAGAACCGGACCTTCAATGCGCGGCGTTAGTTGCGGGCCGGTGACGATGACGGCAATTTCAATCAAGCGCTCTTTTTCGGGATCCAGCCCGGTCATTTCGCAGTCGATCCACACCAGGTTCTGGGCTGATTTTTTAAGAAGGGGTTCAGTCTCTAACATGGTGGGATTCTCGCCTATCGCCTAAACTCAAAACCATGAGCGAGTCTTCCTTACTTTTCAGTCTCTTTTTTTCTGCGGTACTGGTCGTTGGCCTGTTGACCCGGTTTTATCTGGCGTCTCGACAGATCCACCACGTTAGGCAGCACCGCGCCAAAGTGCCAGACGCCTTCGCCAGCTCAGTTTCACTCGCCGCTCACCAAAAAGCGGCCGACTACACAGTTGCTAAAGCGCGGTTTGGCCTGCTTGAAGTAGCGCTCAGTGCTGCGGTTTTGCTCGGCTGGACACTGCTTGGCGGCATTGAACTGCTCAATGACCTGTTGAGCAGCACGGCTATGGGCCGCAACAGCGTAATGTTTTCCCAGCTGTCGCTGCTAGCGGTTTTTGGCTTGGTCAATAGCTTGACTACTTTGCCGCAAACGCTCTACAGCACGTTTCGCATCGAGGAACATTTTGGTTTTAACAAAGTTACACCGAGGCTGTGGCTGACCGACTTGTTAA
>JAYULP010000090.1:0-2330 GCA_043763445.1 Polaromonas sp. | reverse complement strand
AAGGCGATGGTTGTGGGAGATCGCGGCACCTCTGGAGGTGCTCTTGATCTTGCCGTGACGGAGGATTGCGAAGCTCATAGCTCGCTATTGTGCGCGGGATTTTGAAGGCAAAGTATCACCCACGATACTTTGCTGCGCAAAGTGTGGTCCCTTCGGGGAAGTCAAACAGCCGGTTCAGCGGGAAGCGGTGCTTCCTCGCCTTCATCAAAATCCAACTGCTGTTCTGGATTTTGGATGAACCGAAATTCCAAACCTGCAACCTTGCGTCCTTTTTTGATGGCGCTGTACTGCACCATCAAATCAGTTCGGGCGTTGATGCTTTTGATCGACGGCTCGATGATTTTTACTCGCAGCAAAGAGAAATTTGTTTTGATGGATTCAGGTACTTCCATCGCTTTGTGAAATTCTTCAACGCTGACGCTGTAGCGCCCGGTGGACTTCCAGCTCATCAAACATTCGTACAGCTTCCACGCATAAGTCGTGTCGAGTCCAGCAGCATGTTTCAGCTTGTACGTCGTGAAGTTTGAGCGCAGCCCGAGAACATGTGGCGCGACCTGGTGCGTGAAAAACAGTTCAACCCAGCCCTCACCCTTTGCGTACTTCGCTTCGCTGACCCAGCGGATTTTTCGGATGATGGTGCCGCGCTTTGCCTTCTCTTCAAACCGAATGTGACGCTCAAAGAGCAGATCACAGGCTTCTTTCATCTGCGTATAAGCCGTGCTTTCATCCAAGTTGAATTGAGCCGCATAGTCTTGCGCTGAAATCTTGACGCTGAATCCATTCTTGACGTGAGCATCAAACAGGCGTTTCGCAGCAATGCTGTCAAGGCTAGCCAAGGCTGAGCAGATCAGGCGCTTCTCACCGAGCTTCAGCTCGTGGCTTGCTCTGGCCACGACGTTGGTCATCGTGATGTTGTTCTCGCTGGGGGCTTCGATCAGGTCCATAAAACTCCAATTGCAACAGATTCCAAGCTAAATGAAACTAATAATTTTAAGTTTCAAAACTATAAATTATAAGTTTTAGATGTGGATAGGACTTGGTAAACGTTTCAATTGACTTGGTAAACGTTTCAATTGGAGAGCGTTTCCTATAACGCGTGCGCATAATGCGCGGGCGCGCGCGCGCTGGAAAGAAAAGGAAGAAAAGGATTAAGAAAAGGATTTGCCCAAAAAACCGACTTATCCCAAAAGTGGACAACCGGGGTCAGGGCTTCGCCCGGCCCATGAAGGGCCTCCCAATTTCCGGTTTAACCAGGAAAAGGGGTCGGGAACCGCCAAAGATCGGTCGTTGAGCGAGCAGCGAGGACCGCAAGCGCGAGCGAAAAGGGCCGCGACAAACAGGCCAAAAACGGGCTTCTTGGTATTACTAGGGAAATTCCCCGGCATTTTGCACAAAATTTAAGCAGTAGAGGCTATCGCCCGACGCCTCCCTTTTGCTGCTCAGTCTGCTGGAGCCTGGGCATGGGCTGGCCCTCTGGCACTTCATGCAAGGCATGATTTCCGCGACCCAAGTGCAGCACCACCGTACGGCCATAGACGCCTACAGGAGTGCCTACAGCGACTTGACCCTTTGAGGCAGTGGGTAGGCCTACCCACTGGTCTGGCAGAGCCTCTACGGGCGTTTTGATGGCTTCTGGCACGAACAAGGCCGGGTTCTTTCCCTGGGCTTTGTGCTCCTGGTACTGCTGGGCCATGGTTTCAAACTTGGCTTTGGTGGCCGTCAGGTCGGCGGCTTGGTTCTCAATCGTCTTGGTCAAAGTGACCTCCTTTGCTTTGGCTTTTGAGAGTTCAGCCGACAGGCTGGCCAGCTCGGCTTCAAGGGCTTTGACCTTTGCCAGGTCAGCGTCAGACCACTCTTTTGAGAGCTTTCTTTGCCGTGCCAGGTCAGCCTGTGCTTTTGCCAATTGGGCCGCGAGCTGGGAGGTCTTGCCCCCGCTCCCTGGATCTTCTTTCAATCCAATGTGCCTGCGCTTTGTCTCGGCCGCAGGCTCTCCCCGCTGGAGCCCGAACTCGGCCATGACCGCCGCGTACTGCGTTTGCCGGCGCTGAAGCTCAGGCCTGGCCATGATTTCCTTGGCGCACAACCGACCGTCTTTTGTGAGCGGAACGGCCATCAAATGCAGATGCGGAGTGCTCTCATCCATGTGCAAAGTGGCGTCCACCAGGTTGCCGCCGAATTCTTTCTTTGCCCACTCCAGCGACTTTTCCACCCAAGCCAAAAACTTCGGATTTTTCGCCAGCTTGACCCGATTTTTTTCCATCCCATCGAAAAATTCAGGCCCGGAAGTTAGCAAAACTTCGACCGAAACGACCGCGTCTTTTCGGACTTTT
>JAYULP010000089.1:0-5790 GCA_043763445.1 Polaromonas sp. | reverse complement strand
CAGGCTGCTCAAACAGCCTGAAGGCGTCCGTCAAGCCGGCATCAATCAAGCCTTGGAAGTGCTGACGCTCCTCGGTGGTGTGGTGAATGGTGTCGCGTAGCCCTTGCGCGTCATAGGTGTCCCGGTCGTCCACCGTGATGTTGAAATCTCCCAGCAGCACCAAACGTGGGTGCGCTTGCAGCTCGCTTTGCAGTGCCTGGCGCAAGCCGCCGAGCCACCTCATTTTGTAGGCAAACTTGTCGCTGCCGGGGGCTTGACCGTTGACAAAATACCCGTTCACCAGCCGTATGTCACCCAGCACAGAGTCCAGCGTGAGCGTGATCACACGGGACTGCTCGTCGGCAAACCCGGTGATGTTTTTCACCACATCGCGGGCCGGCTTGCGGCTGAGCACTGCCACACCGTTGTAGGTTTTTTGTCCAAAAAAAGCGCTGTGGTAGCCGATGTCGGCAAGCTGTTTGACGGGAAACTTCTCGTCGCTGAGCTTGAGCTCTTGCAAGCACAAGGCCTCTACTGGGTTAGCCGCTAGCCAGTCAATGACCTGAGGCAGCCTGACGGCTAGCGAGTTGACGTTCCAGGTGGCAATTTTCATTATCAAAGCAGTGAAAAACGGTCAAAAAATGAAGAAAACAAGTCAAACAGCACGAAAGCCCTTATGTTTGCTTTCTGGGTAGCTATTAAATATGTAGCGCAGCCAGCACACCTACCAGCAGTCCTACGCCGGCCAGTGCGAACATGCCGTACTCCAGCCAGCGTTTTTTGGTCAGCAGCGCAATCGCTGCCAGCGCAATTGACACTTGCAGCACGGTAGTGGCCTGCGCCCAGCGGTGGTGTTGGTGCATTTGCTCGTCTGATGACTTGTCCCACGCAGCCGATTCGGCTTCGAGCTTTTCGGCCGTCAGCTTAATGTCGAACTTTTCTTTTTCGTAGCGCTCAATCTTGGCTTGGTACTTGGCCTTGTCGGGCTCGATTGTCGTTAGGTCGCGTGAGACTTCGGCGAGTGACTGCTTGGTGCTTTTGGCTTGGAAAAAGTTCCACTGGTTGGAAGCTTCAGTTTTTTTGATTGCGGCGTTGTTTTTGTACAGGCCAGCGTTGGCCTGGGTAGCGCCGCCCATGTAGGAAAAAAGTGCCCCTACCGTGGCAATGATGGCGGTGATCACCGCGATTTGTGCAATCATGCCGCCGCTGTCGTGGCCGCCCTGCGCGGCGTGCTCCAACTCGTGGTCGTGTGGTCCGTGGACGTGAAACCCATTTCCTGACATTTCAGCTCCTTGTGTTGTTGTGCTGTTGGGCGTAAGTCACAAAGTCAAAATGCACGCCCTTGGCACTGATCTGTGCAGCACGCCCGGTTTCGCGCCAAGCCGGCCCCAGCGTCGGCGCAAAGGCGTCACCTGCAAAACTCTGTGCGATCTCGGTTACTTCGGCGCGCTGCGCCAGTGGCTCTGCAAGAGCGTAAATTTGAGCGCCGCCAATCACCCATATCTCGGCACTGTCCGCGCAGCAAGCGAGCGCTTGGGGCAGGCTAGCTACGGCTGTGGCACCAGCGGCGACCCAATCGGCCTGCCGCGTGATGACGAGGTTGAGCCGGCCTGGCAGTGGTCTGAACTTGGGCGGCAATGACTCCCAGGTTTTGCGACCCATGACGACTGGCCAGCCCTGGGTGAGCTGTTTGAAGTGCGCTAGGTCTTCTGGCAGATGCCACGGCATGGTGCCCGCCTGCCCGATCACGCCGTTCGCCGCACGGGCGTAAATCAAGTTGATGCGCGCTGACATCACACGGCCACCGGCGCTTTGATGGCGTCGTGGTGTCGGTAGTTCAAAAATTCAAAGTCTTCAAACGCGTAGTCAAACATTGACTCCGGTTTGCGCGTGATGTGCAAGGCCGGGTAGGGCAGCGGTGCGCGGCTCAGTTGCAGCGCCACCTGCTCGGCATGTGTGCTGTAGATGTGGCAATCGCCGCCTGTCCAGATGAAGTCGCCGACCTCCAAGTCGCACTGCTGCGCCACCATGTGGGTGAGCAGCGCGTAACTGGCAATGTTGAAAGGCACGCCCAAAAAAACATCCGCACTGCGCTGGTAGAGCTGGCAACTAAGCCGGCCACGGCCGCCAAGCTGGGCGGCAGGTGCTACATAAAACTGGAAAAACGCGTGGCAGGGCATTAGCGCCATTTTGCTCAAATCAGCCACGTTCCAGGCGCTGACGATGATGCGGCGGGAGTCCGGGTTGCTTCGCAGGGTCTGGATAACATCGCTGATCTGGTCAATATGACCGCCGTCCGGGGTGGGCCAGCTGCGCCACTGCACGCCGTAGACCGGGCCGAGACTGCCGTCTTCCCGTGCCCATTCGTTCCAGATCGTCACGCCGCGTGCCGTGAGCCACCGGTTGTCGCTGGAGCCCTGCAAAAACCACAGCAACTCATGCACGATGGATTTCAGATGCACCTTTTTGGTGGTAACCAACGGAAAGCCTTCGGTCAGGTCGAAGCGCATTTGGTAGCCGAACACGCTTTTGGTACCGGTGCCAGTACGGTCGGCCTTTTGCACGCCGTGCAGGTCAACATGGCGCATGAAGTCTTCGTACTGGGCGCGGATGGGAGGGGCGGACATGGGTTGAAACCTGAAAATCAAAAAACGCGAGGGACGGTACAAATGGCGGCTGTTTGGCCCCGCACGAAGCGCTAGGCCCGCAGCACCCGGCCTGGGTTTAGCAGGTTGTTTGGATCAAGCGCTTGTTTGATAGCGCGCATCATGCCCAGCGCAACCGGGCTTTTGTGCTGCTCCAGCTCGGCCACCTTCAGCCCGCCCACACCGTGTTCAGCGGAAATTGAGCCGTTAAAACGCGCCACTGATTCATACACCAGGCGATTGACTTGAGCTTCGTGGTCGCGCAAAAACGCTGCGGCATCGCCGGCTTCGGGCGCTTGCACGTTGTAGTGCAAATTACCGTCGCCCAGATGCCCAAAGGTCACCAGCCGAATGCCGGGCAGCGCGCGCTGCAGCAGTGCATCGGTTTCAGCGACAAACTCGGGGATGCGGGACACGGCAATCGAAATGTCGTGTTTGATATTCAGGCCTTCCTCGGCCTGCGCTAGCGGAATGCTCTCGCGCAGATGCCAAAGCGACTTGGCTTGGGCGATGTTTTCGGCAACCACTGCGTCCAGCACGCAGCCCTGCTCAAGCGCCGTTTCAAGCAGCCGCTCGAACTGCTCGCGGGCATGGGTTTCAGACTCGGCATCGGAGTTCTCCAGCAACACGCAAAACGCGGCCGACTCGAACAACGGCACCCGCAGCTGCGGAAAGTTTTTGGCTACCAAGCGCAGCGCGAACTGGCCCATCACCTCAAAGCCGGTCAGCCCGGCGCCCAGGTGCTGATGCGCCAGCCCTAGCAGCGTGAGCGCTTGCTGGAGTGACGGCACCGCGGCCCAGGCTGTCAAGCGTGCAGCCGGCTGCGGATAGAGTTTGAGCGTGGCGGCGGTGATGATGCCCAGCGTGCCTTCGCTGCCGACGAACAGGTCGCGCAAGTCGTAGCCTGTGTTGTCTTTACGCAGGCCTGACAGGCCGTCCCACACCTCGCCTTGCGCGGTGACCACTTCGAGTCCTAGGCACAAATCCCGGGCGTTGCCGTAGCGCACCACCTGCGTGCCGCCGGCGTTAGTTGCTAAGTTGCCGCCAATGGTGCAGCTGCCTTCAGCGGCCAGACTCAATGGAAACAAAAACCCAGCGTGCGCGGCAGCTGCTTGCAGGCTTTGCAAAATGCAGCCAGCGTCAACCGTGACGGTCATGTTGGCCGCGTCGATAGCGCGGACAGCGCTCATGCGCTGCAGGCTAAGCACTACCTCGCGCCCAGACGCGTCGGGTGTCGAGCCAACCACCAAGCCGGTGTTGCCGCCCTGGCTCACAACCGGTGCACCGGCTTGAGCGCAGGCTTTGATGACGGCCGCGACCTGTTGCGTGTTGGCCGGCCGCACCACCGCCAGCGCGGTGCCACGGACTCTTTTGCGCCAGTCCTGCTCATAGCCGGTGAGGTCGTCGCCAGCGGCCAAGGTCAGCACGTGGCGCTCGCCCACTAAGGCGCGCAAAGTAACTATCAGGTCGGTGCTGGTCATGTTCATTGCGTTACAGGGGTAGTCAAAGGGGTAGCGTGGGGTGCCGTGGACTGACTGGCAAACTTCAGCCGCAGCCGAACGTGCAGTGCGCAAGCCACGAACAACACCACGCACAGTGCCACCTCGCACAGCGCGAGGTAGTTGCCGGGCGGCTTGTCGCTCCAAGCGCGGGTGGCACCTTCGGTAAAGTACAGCCAAACCATCAAACTCATGTAGCGGTAGGTGTACATGCGGTTTTTCAATATGCCGGCCAATGGCAAACACAGCGGCAGCACTTTGAGCGCTAGCAGCGAGCCGCCGGGCCGTATCGGCGCAAGCACCATTTCCCAGGCCAGGCCAAGAACAATCAGCCCCGCCACGCTGGCAAAAGCCAGCCAGCGGGTAGAGGAAATTTGCGTGCTTTTGTTCATCTGTGGCGGTGGTTGATCGGGCATGATACCGGGCATGAAATTTCAGCGATTGTCGCAAGTGTTTTTCGCGGCAGCGCTGCGTGATTTGCGCCGCTTTCCGTGGCGCGGAACCGCGCTGACGCTGCGCGACCGTTTTCGGGAAGACCGGCTGAGCCTGACGGCCAGCAGCTTGACGTTCACCACCTCGATTGCGCTGGTGCCGTTTTTTACCGTAGCACTGGCGGTTTTTACCGCGTTCCCAATGTTTGCCACGCTGCAAAGCGCGCTACAAGGCTGGTTGGTGCGCAGCCTGATTCCTGACAACATTGCGCGTCAGGTGTTGGGCTACCTGAGCCAGTTCAGCAGCCAAGCCAATAAGCTGGGCGTGTTGGGCTTGGCGATTGTGCTGATCACGGCGCTGGCGCTGATTTTGACGATCGACCGCACGCTAAACAACATCTGGCGTGTCAGGAAACTGCGCTCTTTGACGCAGCGCATCTTTATTTACTGGGCCGCCATCACGCTGGGCCCGCTGCTTTTGGGCGCGAGCCTGGCGCTGACTTCCTATGCGCTGTCGGCGTCGCGCGGGCTGGTGGGCAGCATGCCGGGGGGTGTGAACTTGCTAGTCGATTCAGCTCAGTTTGTGTTGGTAGCCCTCGGGCTGGCATCGCTCTACCACTACGTGCCCAACACCTATGTGAAATGGGCGCACGCCTGGGCGGGCGGCATGTTTGCAGCAGCGGGCATTGCAGTGGCTAAAAACTCTTTGGCGTTCTACCTCAGCGCTGTGCCGACCTATTCGCTGGTGTACGGCGCGTTTGCTACGCTGCCAATTTTGCTGGTGTGGATTTACCTCGCTTGGGTAATTGTGCTGCTGGGTGCGGTGATTGCGGCGTATTTGCCCAGTTTGCTGGCCGGTGTGGCCCGCCGTGGCAATGGCAATGGCTGGCAGTTTCAACTCGCCATTGAGGTACTGCAGCAGTTGGTGCTGGCGGGTAACTCGGCCCAAAAAGGCCTGACGGCGAGCCAGCTGGCCGAGCGGTTGCGGGTTGACGGCTTGCAGCTGGAGTCGCCGCTTGACGCCCTGTTGTCGCTGGACTGGTTAGGCCGTCTCGATGAGGCGGGCTTGGAGGCAGAGTCGCGCTATGTGCTGCTGGCCGACCCCGCAGCGCTCATGCTGGCCCCATTGATGGAGGCGCTGCTGCTGGACAGGGCCGATGCGGTACAAAAAATTTGGCAAAAGTCTGCCATGCCCAGTTTGCTGTTGGCGCAGGTGCTTTAAGGCGCTTTAAGGCG
>JAYULP010000088.1:0-2350 GCA_043763445.1 Polaromonas sp. | reverse complement strand
TGCAGACCAAAGTGACGTGGGCTTGAACGCGCTTTGAGCGGCGCGCGCGTTAGGCCGTTTTTCAAACTGAAAGAACGCTTTGTTTGCGGTGCAGCAAGCCAGAAAATCAGGCTTTTCCTTACCAAATTGACACACGGTCTTTAGGCTCCAAATACATTTTGTCGCCGGGTTTGACACCAAACGACGGGTAGAACGCTGGCATATTGCGCAGCGTGCCGTTAGTTCGGAATTCTGCTGGGGAGTGTGGGTCAGTTTTAAGCCGGACAATCATGGTTTGCAATCGAAGTTTGCCTCGCCAGACTTGCGCGAAGCCGGTGAAAAAACGCTGCTCGCCGGTCAGGCCGCCGAGCTTTGGCGCAGGCTTGCCGCCCAGCGACAGCTGGTAGGCTTTGTAAGCAATGGCCAAGCCGGAATTGTCAGCAATGTTTTCGCCCAACGTCAGCGCGCCGTTAATGTAGTAGCCAGGCTCTGGGCTAAAGCCGCTGTACTGTTTGACGAGCGCGGCGGCTTTTGCTGCAAACTTTTCGTGGTCTTCTTTGCGCCACCAGTCGCGCAGGTTGCCTTGGCCATCGTACTGGGCGCCCTGGTCGTCAAACCCATGGCTGATTTCGTGCCCAATTACGGCGCCAATACCGCCGTAATTTATTGCATCGTCAGCGCAGGGATCAAAAAACGGCGCTTGCAAAATCGCAGCGGGAAATACGATTTCGTTGAGTTCGGGGTTGTAGTACGCATTGACGGTTTGCGGCGTCATGCCCCACTCGTCGCGGTCAACCGGACGGCCGAGCTTAGCCAGCTCGTACTGCAACGCAAACCGGTTGGCGCGCTGCATATTGCCGAGCGCGTCGCCTTTGACAATTTGCAGCGCCGAGTAGTCCCGCCACTGGTTTGGGTAGCCGATTTTGGATCGAAAGGTGGCAAGCTTAGCTTTGGCTTCGTTTTTGGTCTCTGGGCTCATCCAGTCGAGCGTGTCGATGCTTTCGCGATAGGCTTCGAGCAAATTGCTCACCAGTGTTTGCATCCGCGCTTTACTGGCAGCGGGGAAGTGTTTTTCAACATACAGCTTGCCCAGACTTTCGCCCATTTTGCTGTCTACCAAACGCACGCCCCGTTTCCAGCGAATTTCTTGCCTTGGGATGCCGCTCAGTACCGTGCCGTTAAAGGCAAAGCCTTCGTCGGCAAATGCCTTGGGCAGCATGCCGCTCGAAGCACTCAGGACATGCCAGCGAAAGTAGGTTTTCCAGGCATCCAGCGAGGCGTCTTGAACGAGTCTGGCAAAGCCGCTCAGGTAGCTGGGCTGGCTGAGCACTACATAGCTCAAACTGTCCTTGATGCCCAAAGCTAGCAGGTAAGCATTCAGATCGTAGCCTGGTGTTAGCGCTTCAAGCTGGGCCAGCGCCACCCGGTTGTAGGTTTTGACTGGGTCGCGGTTTTCAACCTTGGTCCATTGCACTTTGGCCAGTGCCGTTTCAATGGCCAGCACATCGGCTGCGCTTTTGGCCGCTTTTTTGTCGCCTGCCATGGCCAGCATTTTTTCAACGTGCGCGGCGTAGTGGACTCGGGCGTCTTTCAAGCGTGTGTCGTCGTCCAGCAGGTAGTAATCCCGGTCGGGCAAGCCAAGGCCACTTTGCCCGATGTCTGCTACATACACCGACGAGTCTCTGGCGTCTTGGTGAATACTCAGGCTGTAAGGCAGGTTGACGCCCACCGCACTGAGATAGGCTATTAACGCCGGAATTTGCTGCTTGTCGCTCAAGGCGTCAATTCGCGCAAAGTCAGCAGCCAGCGGTTGGAGCCCTCTGGCTTGAAGTGTGGCAGTGTCCATAAACGAGGTGTACAGGTCGGTGATTTTGCGTGCCTCTGGGCCAGCAGCAGCTGGCCCTTTGGCCCGCGACTCGATCAGCGCGCGCAGCTGCGGCACCGTCGCCTCACGCAGGTCAAGGAACGCGCCAGAGCCCGACTTGTCTGCCGCAATGTCAGACGTTTTGAGCCAATGGCCGTTGACGTGGCGGAAAAAGTCATCTTGTGGCCGCACACGGGGGTCATTGAACCGGGTAAACACACCGGACGACAAACTCAAGGGTGTCGGTGACTTGACGGCACAAGCCGCCTGCGCCGAGTAGGCGCCAACATTGATGGCGCTGGTAAGCAGCAGTGCCAGCACGGCGAACAGGCGGGGTTTGGCAACTATTTGCATAAAGACGAGCCAGTGAAAATTAGGCGACAGCGCCGCCACAGCTTACCGATGCGCGGGCGAAGCCGCCCGAGCGGGACTGCCTGATTTTGACTCAATCAGCCGGAGCAGGAAAGCTTCGCACTGCGCGAGTTGCATCAGCAGGGCCAACTCACT
>JAYULP010000087.1:0-5807 GCA_043763445.1 Polaromonas sp. | reverse complement strand
CACCGCTTTTGGGTTTTGGTGTGGTGCGCCACCGGCGTCTGCGCCCGGCACGCAACGCTTTCAGCTACCCGACCTATTTTTTGATGTTGCCGCTGCGGGCCATGCAACAGCACGGCAGCGGCGCGCTGGCGCGCAACCGGCGCGCTGCACTGAGTTTTTTCGACCGCGACCACGGCGACGGCAGCGCCAACGCGCTAGCCTGGCTTGATGCCATGCTGCACCGCGAAGGCATTGAAGACGCCAGCGGCGAGGTCTGGCTGCACACTTACCCCCGGGTGCTGGGCTACACCTTCAAGCCAGTGAGCTTTTGGTATTGCCACGCCGCCAACGGCTCGCTACGCGTGGTTGTCGTTGAGGTCAACAACACCTTCGGCGAGCGCCACTGCTACTTGCTCGATGCCCCTCAGTATGGCTGCGAGCTGACCGCCAGCAAGGTGTTTCATGTCTCCCCGTTCTGCACGCTTGAAGGCGGCTACCGCTTTCGCTTCATGACTGCCGAAACCAGCGGCACACCGTCGCACACCTTGGCCCGCGTGGACTATGACGACGCTGCCGGCGCGCTGCTCGAAACCAGTATCAGCGGCACACTGGTGCCTTTAAGTGCCGCTAGCGTGCGCACAGCGCTGTGGCGCTACCCCGCCATGACGCTGGGCGTGATGGCGCGCATCCATTGGCAAGCCTTCAAGTTGTGGCGCAAGCGCGTGCCTTTTATCTCCAAACCTCGCCCTCCCGAAAGCTTTGTCACGCGATGAACTCTCCAGCTGAATCTTCCGTGCAGCCGACCGTGCCCTCGTTTGCCATTCCGGGCGATGCCCCGGCGGCAGCGCGCACGGCGCTCAAGCTGCTCTCGCGCCTGACGCAGGGCACGCTCACCGTCAAGCTGCCCAACGGCTCGGTTCAGCGTTTTGGCGCGGGCAATGCGCCCATGGCCAGTTTGCATCTGCTCAACTGGAGCCCGTGCAGCGCGGCCCTGCGCTCGGGTGACATTGGTTTTGCTGAAAGCTTTATTGCTGGCGACTGGACCACCCCCCACCTGACGGATTTGCTAGAGGTGCTGATCGTCAACCGCCAGCACATGGAAGCCGCCATTTACGGCAACTGGCTGGGCCGCTTGGCCTACCGCGTCAAGCATCTGCTGGCCCGCAACACCCGCGCCAACAGCCGCAAAAACATCCACGCGCACTATGACCTAGGCAACGCGTTTTACGCGCTGTGGCTTGACGGCACAATGAATTATTCGTGTGCCATCTTCGCTACCCCCGACACCCCGATGAAGGACGCGCAAAACGCCAAGGTACGCCGCGCGCTGAACATGGCCCGCGTCAAACCCGGCGACCGGGTGCTGGAAATTGGCTGTGGCTGGGGCGCGCTGGCGGAAATGGCTACCCGCGAGTTCGATGCCCACCTCGTCGGCGTGACCCTGAGCACCGAGCAGCTGGACTGGGCCAACCAGCGCATGCTGGACCACGGCCTGGCGGACAAAGCCAGTTTGCGCTTGCAAGACTACCGCGACATTGGCCGGACCACAGCCGACGCGCCGTTTGACGCTATTTGCTCGATTGAAATGCTGGAAGCGGTGGGCCAAGCGTTTTGGCCGGAATACTTTCAGTGCGTTGCCCGCCTGCTCAAACCCGGCGGCTATGCGTGCATTCAAAGCATTGTGATTGCTGACGACCTCTTTGCCCGCTATTTGACGTCAACTGACTTTATTCAGCAGTACATTTTCCCAGGTGGCTGCCTGCCGTGTCCGGGCGAATTCCGAGCCCAGGCCGAAGCGGCTGGCTTTGATATTGTTGATGAGTTTTCATTTGGGCAGGACTATGCTCAGACGCTCAAGCTCTGGAAAATCGACTTTTTGGCGCAAGAGTCACGGGTGCTTCAACTCGGTTTTGATAAAAGGTTTATCCGCATATGGGAGTTTTATCTGGCGTACTGCGAAGCCGCCTTCAAGCAGGCCAACACCGACGTGATGCAGTTCACCTTGCGCAAGCGCTGAGTCTGGCCCTGCTGCTGCTGGGTGCAGGCACGCTGTGCAGACCCGCCTTTGCGCAGGGTGCAGCTGACGCAGCAGCGGCTAGCCCGGCGCCCGACAGGCCCGAGCTCAGGGACGCGCTGCCGCAGGCTAGGCTGGTGGGCAAAGGCCGCCTGAGCGTGTTGGGCTTTCAGGTCTATGACGCACGCTTGTGGGCAGCGCCCGGCTTTGCAAGCGCAGGCTACGCCAGCGAGCCGCTGGGCTTGGAGCTGAGCTACCTGCGCGACTTCAAAGCGCTGGACATTGCCGAGCGCTCGCTCAAAGAGATGCGGCGCAGCAGCCCCATCAGCGCGGCGCAGGCAACCCAATGGCTAGCCGAGCTGCAGCGGGTGGTGCCGGACGTCAAAAAAGGCGACCGTATCTTGGGCATACACCGGCCAGGCGCCGGCGCTGACTTCTGGGTTAACGGCAAGCGCGCAGGCGCCATTGATGACGCTGAATTTGCCCGCCTGTTTTTTGGCATTTGGCTGTCGCCCAGCACGTCAGAGCCACAAGTTCGCAGCCAGTTACTTGGCATGCCCCCCGGCTAGAGTCCGCATGACTGCGCCTGAATGCCACCGCACAGCTGCTACCAGCAGCGCTTTTACCGCACGCGGGGGTTTGACTTATGGCCTTTTGGGCCTGCCGCTGGCCTTTGTGGCGCTGCCTTTGTATGTAATTTTGCCCAACCACTACGCCCGTGAATTCGGTGTGCCCTTGGCCACACTGGGGGCGGTGTTGCTCGGTGCACGCTTGTTTGACGCGGTGATCGATCCGCTGCTAGGCCGCCTCAGCGACCGGCTGTTTGCCCGCTCCACCGGTGCAGTGCTTTCGTTTGGAGCGGTAGCGGCGGTGATTCTGGCTATTGGGTTTGCGCTGCTGTTTTTTCCGCTGGTTAAATCGCCGTCAGCCTTGGTGCCGTGGGCTACGGCGTCGCTGGTGGTGACCTATGCGGCCTACAGCGCGCTCAGCGTGTCGCACCAGTCGTGGGGCGCGATGCTGGGCGGTGATGAAGCGCAGCGCAGCCGCATTGTGGCGTGGCGCGAAGGGTTGGGGCTGGTGGGCGTCGTTTTAGCGTCAATTACACCGGTAGCCTTCGGTTTGCCTGCTACGACTGCTCTGTTTTTTATAGCACTAACTGTGGGCTGGCTGGCTTGGTGTCGGGCACCCAGGCCCGCTAGACTCCCCGCCACATCAGGCATTGGCCAAGCAGCGGCTCGGGCTGTCTGGCTTCCGTTTAAGCAAGTCGATTTTCGGGCGCTGCTGGCCGTGTTTTTGCTCAATGGCATTGCCAGCGCGATACCGGCGACCTTGGTGCTGTTTTTTATACAAGATCGGCTGCAAGCGCCGGCCCGACTGGAGCCGCTGTTTTTAGGCAGCTATTTTCTGTGCGCTGCGCTGTCTATTCCGCTGTGGCTAGCGGTGGTCAAGCGACTCGGGCTGGCGCGCAGTTGGCTGCTGGGCATGTTTTTAGCCATTGCCGTGTTTGGTTGGGCCAGCTTGGTCAGCGCGGGCGACACCACCGCCTTTTTGCTGGTTTGCGCGTTGTCCGGCGTAGCGCTGGGCACTGACCTGGCACTGCCGGGCGCCATGCTGGCCGGGGTGATTCAACGCGCGGGCCAGTCAGGCCGCGCTGAAGGCGCTTACTTCGGCTGGTGGAACTTTGCCACTAAGCTCAACTTGGCCTTGGCCGCCGGCTTAGCGCTGCCACTGCTGGGCATGTTCGGCTACGCGCCGGGCGCGCGCAGTGCCGGTGCGCTAGACGCCTTGGTCATCGCCTACTGCGTGCTGCCTTGTGGGCTCAAGTTGTTGGCCGCCGGCTGTCTTTACCTGCTCATTATTCGCAAACAAGAAAGTGCACTGTCATGACGTTTTTGAACTCCCGCGCCGCTGGCCTGCTGGCTGCTGTGGCCTTAGGCGTTGCCCTGCTGGGCGGTTGCGCCGGGCCACAAATGGCCGACTACGCGGCGGAAAAACCGACACTGGACATGCGCCAGTACTTCAACGGCACGCTCGACGCGTACGGCGTCTTCACTGACCGGGCCGGCAAGGTGGTCAAGCGCTTCACGGTGGTGATGCATTGCCAGTGGGCAGGCGACGTGGGCACACTCGACGAAGACTTCAGCTACTCGGACGGCACCAAGAGCCGCCGGGTTTGGACACTCACGCGCGGCGAGGGCGGCACCTATACCGGCACGGCGGCCGATGTGGTCGGCCCCGCCCGTGGCCAAGAAAAAGGCAACGCTTTTCGCTGGGGCTACACGCTGGACTTGCCCGTTAATGGCAAAAACATTGAAGTTCAGTTTGACGACTGGATGTACCTGGTGACGGACAAAGTCATGCTGAACAAAGCCGTGATGAGCAAGTACGGCGTGCGGCTTGGCGAGGTCACTCTGTCGTTCGTCAAGCGCTGAATTTTTAAGCGCTTTTGACCACGCAACAGCTCAAAACGCATAAAAATATACAAAAACAAGCCAAAACATAGGGTAGCCCTTGTGTTTGTTGCTTGGTCTGCTATTTATTTAATACTCAACACTGGCCTACACCATGTCTTTTAACCCTCTTATGACCGACTGGCACGGCAAATGCGTGTGGCTAGTGGGTGCGTCCAGCGGCATTGGCCAGGCTACCGCGGCGGCGCTGCATGCCGCTGGAGCGCGGGTGTTTGTCACCGCCCGCAATGCCCAGTCGCTGCAAGCCTTCACTGCCGCGCACCCGGGGTCTGTGGCGCTGCCGCTGGACGTGACCGACGCCCAAGCAGTGCAGGCCGCCGCCAACGCCGTGCTGGCCGCCGGGCCGCTGGAGCTGATGCTGTACTGCGCGGGCTACTACAAAGAGTTGCGCGCCAGTCAATACAGCGTCAAAGAAATGCTGCAACACAACCAAGTCAACTATGTCGGGGCAGTACTGGTGCTGGGCGCCATACTGCCAGCGATGACGGCTCGGCGCTGCGGCCACATCAGCTTGATCAGCAGCGTAGCGGGCTACCGCGGCCTGCCCAAAAGTCTGGCCTACGGGCCAACCAAAGCGGCCCTGATCAACCTAGCGCAGACGCTGTATGTTGACTTGCAGGACAGCCACGTCGGCGTGAGCTTGGTGTGCCCCGGCTTTGTTGAAACACCGCTGACGGCGCAAAACAAGTTCACCATGCCCGCGCTGATCACGCCAGCCCAAGCCGCCCAGGCGATGCTGCGCGGCTGGGCCACTGGCCAGTTTGAAATTCATTTCCCCAAACGGTTCACGGTCTGGATGAAGCTGCTGGCCTTACTGCCAGCGCGGCTGTATTTTCCGATCATCCGCAAGTTCACCGGCCTGTGACAGCCACCACCCAGGGGCACACCACGCCCGACCAGGTGGCCCATATTGTTGCGTTTTTTGAAACACTTTCGCCCGCAGCGCTGACGCAGTTGAGCCAGATTTACGCGCCAAACGCTGCTTTTAAAGACCCGTTCAACGACGTTTGTGGTGTGCCCGCCATCGCCGGCATTTTTGAGCACATGTATGTGGCGCTAGCGCAGCCCCGCTTTGTAGTTACCGCATCAATTGCGCAGGGCAACCAGTGTTTTTTAAGCTGGGATTTCGAGTTTTACTTTCGCCGGTTTGACACCGCCACGCTGCAAACCGTGCGCGGCGGCTCCCACTTGGTGTTGACTGCGGACGGCCTGATTGAGCGGCACCGCGACTACTGGGACGCCGCCGAGGAGCTGTACGAAAAGCTGCCGGTGGTGGGGCGCGTGATGCGCTGGCTTAAAAAGCGAGCCAACGCCTGAGTCAGCGGCCGCACCTTCAGCCGGCT
>JAYULP010000086.1:0-2355 GCA_043763445.1 Polaromonas sp. | reverse complement strand
GCTCGTCCGGCGTTTGCCAGTCCCCAAACTCAGCGCGGTGCCGGCGCTCATCGTTCATGGCAAAGGCTGCGTTTTGTAGACGGACGACACACCTTCTACAGTGCCCGCCTTTTCCATCACGCGCTTGTACTGAAGTCGCCACTGCAAGGCGGGCGAGATGGTCAAATATCCTTGCTCAGGAAGCTTAGCCATAACAGCGGCAGCCAAGTCTCTGAGTTCAACCTCATCAGATGTGAGCGATCGCGCCTCCATGAAAGCCATCAAATCTTGGCGGATCACGTCCACACTCGCATCATCCGAAATGATTTTCCGAATGCCTTGAGTCATTTGAAAATCGGCCGTTTGGGCTGCATCAACAAACACGGTGTTGACGATGTGCAGAACGGCTACACGCCGATCAGGGTCATCCGTTTTGTCATGGACAACTATGAGTAAGCCATAGCCCAAGCCATAAACTTTTTGCTTGATTGACCGAAATGGACACGAGGACTGCGGCTGTTTGATGCTTGTGACTTTGATGTCAACGTCAAGTCCAGGGAAATCGAGTCCGTTGGCGGCGTTTTTTCCCATGGCATAAATATAGCCCTTTGCAGTCAAGTACGCGCGAAATTTATGTTCAAGGTAAGTCCCTATCGCCTTGCCGTCGGACACGCCATACAGGGATTACTCTGGATAGGTGCTCTCGAGCTCAGAAAAAGTGGTTGCTTTTTGACGAAGCAAGTCGATCGTCAAAGTTGACACAAAATTTTCTCCATTTTTGTTCTCTAAATTTCTGCCCTGCTCAACGTACCGCCACCAAACCAAGCAATATCTAGATGAAGTACGGCGGACTTATGCACCGCCCCTGGGAAAGTTTTGCATGAGTCTTGACTCAAAGCTTGCGCAGCAACCTTGAATCGGGCGACTGTGTGCGTGCCAGCGCCCCGCACTGCTCACACATCATCCCAGCTAGCCGATGCAGCGACTGCCAGCCGCTCGCGGGCCAGTCGGGCTGCTTTAAGCCTTTGACGATGCCGTCAACGGTGTGCGCAGCTTGCAGCAGGCGGTTCAGCGTGCTGGCGCTGATGTTGGGGAGGGCGCGCTCGAACAGCTTTTCTTTGGCACCCCACACGCGGTTTTCCCGCAGGGCCATTGGCATGGGCCTGCCGGCCTCGGTGGCGTCTTTAACGCGCTTGAGGCTGCGGATGTCCTCACTGAGCGCCCAGTGCACCAGCACCTCGGACTCGCCCTCGGCTTGCAGGCCGTCGAGCATGCGGGCTGCGCGCTGCGGCTGGCCGCTGAGTACCGCCTCGGCGAGCTTGAACACGTCGTAGCGCGCCACATTGAGCACCGCGTTTTCCACCTCGGCTAGGCTCAGCACGGCGTGGCTGTCGGCCGGGTACAGCAGCGCGAGTTTTTGGATTTCTTGGTGTGCGGCCAGCAAATTGCCCTCCACCCGGTCGGCAAAAAACTGCAGCGTGCGCTGGCCCTCCTCGCCACTGGCCACACGCTGGCCCTGCAGCTGCAGGCGCTGAGCGATCCACTGCGGCAAGTTGCGGCGCTCAATGGGGTCAAACTTGACGGTAGTGCCGTAGCTGTCCAGTGCGCCAAACCAAGCGCTCTTGACTGTCATGCTGTCAAGCCTGGGCAGCATGACGATCGTCAGCGTGTCAGTGTTGCCTTGACATCGCTCGGCGATTTGCTGCAGGTAGGCCGAGCCGTCTTTGCCGGGCTTGCCGGTGGGGATACGGATTTCGATGATCTGCTTGTCGGCGAACAGGCTCAACGCGCTGCCGCTGGCCGCCACCGCGCTCCAGTCAAAGTGCGCGCCTTGCACAGTGTGCACCGTGCGCTCGGTAAACCCATGCTGGCGTGCGCTGGCGCGCAGCAGGTCGGCAAACTCCTGCACCAGCAGTGGCTCGTCGCCGTGCAGCGTGTACAGGCTTTTAGGGCCGCGCTTGAGGTGCTCTGCGAGTTGGGCGGGGACCAGATTCATGTTGTAAGTTTAAGGGCCGGCCCCGTCAAGACAGCCGGTAGGTTTCTAGGTGAATACTGGTTTCCGTGTTGCTGATGCCTTTGAGTAGGCGGATGCGCTCAAGCACTTTGGCCAGCGCTGGCAGACTTTCAGCGCGCAGCTCGGCCAGCAGGTCCCACCGGCCATTGGTGTCGTGCAGCGTGGCCACACCCGGCTCGCCCAGCAAAGCGGCAATGACGGCGCGCGTCTGGTTGCCGTCCACCGCGATGCTCATCCAGGCGGTGATGTCGCTTTTGTGCACATCAGGGCGCAACCGCACGGTGTAGCCAACGATGACGTTGTTGTCCTCTAGCCGACGGATGCGGTTGGTCACGGTGCCGCGCGAGACACCGAGTTTGCCC
>JAYULP010000085.1:0-5821 GCA_043763445.1 Polaromonas sp. | reverse complement strand
GCCATTTTCAGCCAGTTGCTCGGCGCTGGCATGAAAGTAAATGGTCATCGACACGGTACCGGCGGGCACGCGGGTGGCGCGCCGCAGCCACACGCGCGGATAAAACACATCGGCCAAGGCCGCCAGTGATGCAAAGTCCAGCGCGCGGGGTTGGGCGTCGCGCACCCAGAGTCGGCTCAGGCTGTCGCGGCCCTCACCGGTCCAGACGGCGGGCACCTGGCCGCATACAAAACGCATGTCGTAGCGGTCAAGCCACGCCATAGCGCCCTGCATGTCGGTGGCGGGCCACGCTGCTGGTGCGGCCACAGCCGGCATCGGCAGGTCATTGGTCTGCCAGGTGGCCCGGCGCAAGGCAGTCATAGCGGTTGCAGTGATCACCACCACCGCCTCGGGCTCGCCGCTGGCGCTGCGCTGACTCAAGCTCAGCACCCAGTGCTGGGTCGAGCGGTTGGTGCGCACCGGTGTAGCGGTGACGTCAAACGCGCCAGCCGCCACGCCGCTGGCGTAATTGACCGTGAGCAAGGCGATGTCGCCTAGCCGCGCCGGGTGGTCTGTAATCGCTTGCACCAGCACGGCAGCGGTAATGCCGCCATACGGGCCCACCATGTTCCAGTAGGCTGCGCTGGTGTGGCCGACAAAAGTGTGGGGGGTGCCGCCTGCAGCCGGCGCAAGCCGCACCGCGTCATCGAAAGGATGCGGCTGTGGTGGCGTAGCAGGCGGGTTCTGGGTCATGGCAACAAGTGTGGAGCAGGAGCAGTGGCGCGTTAGTCGTTTGGATGACGTGGCCAGCACAGGCAACGCCAGCAACATGCTACAACTTAAATAGCAAGCTAGGCAATAAAACCGGCGGCTAGCGCCCCAAAAGGCATAAAAACGGATTAAAAAGGCACGCTGGCGGCCTCACAGCCGCTCAAAAATCCCTGCTGCGCCCTGACCCATGCCAACGCACAGGGCGACCATGGCGTATTTGAGCTGGGGCGCTGCAGCGCGTGAACCGCAGTGGCGGCACGAATAGCGCCGGTAGCGCCCAGCAGATGACGCTGCGGCTGGCCTGAGCACAGCCGCCCACAACGATTGTTGAGCCCTAAAAACCGTATTCATCTCAAACCAGCGCTTCGTCGGTGTTCATCAGTGCGGCGCTGCCGGTGCGGGCCGTGCGCATCAGCATGGCGGTTTCGGGCAACAGTTTGGCGAAATAAAAACGCGCCGTTTGCAATTTGCCAGCATAGAACTTGTCCGGGTTGCCTGCCGTGACTTCGCGCAGTGCTACTTGCGCCATACGGGCCCAGAAGTAGGCAAATACCAGATGGCCGGCTACTCGCAGGTAGTCAACAGCAGCGGCTCCGACTTCGTCAGGGTTTTGAAGGCCCTTAAGACCCAGCTCAGCCGTGAACTTGGTCATTTGCTCGGCCAAAATAGCCAGCGGGTTGATGAACTCCGCCATCTTTTCGTTGACGCCCTCCTCCAGCACCAACGCCGACACCAGTTTGCCGAATTTCTTCAGCGTTGCACCGTTGTTGCCCAGCACTTTGCGCCCCAGCAAGTCGAGCGACTGGATGGTGTTGGTGCCTTCATAAATCATGTTGATGCGGTTGTCGCGCACCAGTTGCTCCATGCCCCACTCCTTGACGTAGCCGTGGCCGCCAAATACCTGCAGGCAGCTGTTGGTGGCAATGTGGCCGTTGTCGCTCAAAAAGGCTTTGACGATAGGCGTGAGCAGCGCGACGATTTCGCCGGCGTCTTGGCGCACTTTTTCATCGGGATGGCTCAACTCTTTGTCGAGCAGCAAGGTGCAGTAAATAGCCATAGCGCGGCCGCCTTCGGCGTAGGCTTTGGCCGTCAACAGCATTTTGCGTACATCCGGGTGCACGATGATCGGGTCGGCCGGTTTGTCATTGGCCTTGGTGCCCGACAAGGAGCGCATCTGGATGCGGTCTTTGGCGTAAGCCAGCGCATTTTGATAAGCCACTTCGGTCAGGCCCAGCGACTGGTTGCCCACGCCGAGGCGAGCCGCATTCATCATCACAAACATGGCGGCCAAACCCTTGTTGGGCGCACCGACCAGGGTACCAACGGCTTCGTCCATCACGATCTGCGCCGTGGCATTGCCGTGAATGCCCATTTTGTGCTCCAAGCCTGCGCAGTAAATACCGTTGCGCGAGCCCAAAGAGCCGTCCGCGTTGACGTTGAACTTTGGCACCAAAAACAGGCTAATGCCTTTACTGCCCTGCGGCGCATCAGGCAGGCGGGCAAGCACCAGGTGAACAATGTTGCTGGTCAGGTCGTGCTCACCGGCGCTGATGAAAATCTTGTTGCCAGTGATTTTGTAAGTACCGTCAGCTTGCGGCTCTGCCTTGCTGCGCAGCATGCCAAGGTCAGTGCCGCAATGGGGCTCGGTCAGGCACATGGTGCCAGTCCATTCGCCGCTGACCAGCTTGGGCAGAAACAGCTGCTTTTGGGCCGCAGTGCCGTGGGCATGCAGGGCTTCATACGCGCCATGTGACAAGCCGGGGTACATGGTCCAGGCCTGGTTGGCCGAGTTCATCATCTCGTAGAAGCACTGGTTCACCACGAAAGGCAGCCCTTGGCCGCCATACGCTGGATCGCAACTTAGCGCCGCCCAGCCACCAGCGACGTACTCGGCATAAGCCTGCTTGAAGCCAGCGGGCGCAGTGACCTCGTGCGTGATGCGGTCCAAGGTGCAGCCTTCTTCATCACCGCTGATGTTCAGCGGAAAAATTTTGTCCACCGCGAACTTGCCACCTTCCTCAAGAATCGCATTGATCGTGTCAGCATCAATGTCAGCGTGCTGGGGCAAAGCCCGAAGCTCATCGCTGACGTTGAGCACCTCATGCATCACAAATTGCATGTCGCGCAGGGGAGGGTTGTAGATAGGCATGGTGATGTCTCTTTGGGTGAAGGAAATAAAGGAGGTAGGGCAGGTAAAACACAGAAAAAAAACAGAAAAAAATGTTAAGCGGCAAAAACAAGAAACTGGTCAACACAAAAAGCAAGCAAAGTCATCAAGCCGCTGGTCGACACGGCGGTGAAAATAGCGGTGAGCATCGCAATAAACATGGCAGCGAGGGTCGCGGTCAAACAGTCAAGCGGTCAAGCCGTGAAGCCAAAGCGCTGCAAAATGTTGGCGAACCCGCGGTGGGCACGCTCAACCGAGCCAGGCGACTTTAGGAACCGAGCTTCGTAATGCAGCGCAAGAATCAGCCCGTGGATTTCAAACGCTACTTGATGCTCGTTGGCGTCAGAGTTCAAATCGCCTGCTTGTTTGGCTTGAATCACTGCCCGGTTCATAGCCGCCAGCCAGGCTTGAACCGACCCCACCAACGCGTCACGCACCGGCCCAGAGCGGTCGTCAAACTCCACAGCGCCGCTGATGTAGATGCAGCCCGAATCAATTTCAATTGAGGTGCGCCGCATCCAGTTGTTGAACATGGCACGCAGGCGCGGCATGCCGCGTGGCTGCTGCAACGCCGGGAAAAACACTTCTTCTTCAAATCGAGCGTGGTACTCCCGTACAACCGAAATCTGCAATTCTTCACGCGAACCAAAGTGGGCAAAAACGCCGGACTTGCTCATGTGCATTACCTCAGCGATGGCGCCGATGCTCAGGCCTTCTAGCCCAATTTGCGTGGCCAAGCCTAGGGCCGCATCGACAATAGCCGCTTTGGTTTGTTGGCCCTTTTGCTGGCCTTTGTTGGCCATCGGGTCGCGGGCGGCGGAGGCAGTGGAAATAGCGTGAAGCGTCATGAAAGCGATATTGAAGTAGGGGTGTCGGCAGATGTGCAAGCGGCCAGTGACAAACAGAGGTGAGAAAAAAAGAACGGTCGTGCTATTTTGCAGCAAATTGGGTTCCTGTGCTGTTTATTTGGCGAGTATTTACTGCCCACCCGTCCGGAATACGGGTTTACCCTTAATTTTTAACGCTTATCCAGCAATTGCGCAGTGGGTCAACTCACCGCTGCACAGCACACGCTGCAGTTATCGCCAGTCGCCAACCAGCAGGTAGCGCAAAGTCGCTTCGAGCTGATCGGACGGCAAACGCCGAAAGCCTGAGCGCGCAAACCGCTGCAGCCGGCCCATTAAAAAACCAACCAACACGCCAGCAGCAACCGCTGCAGGAACTGCGGGGCCAACAGCGCCATCGACAAGTGCGGCTTCGCGCAGGCACTGTTTTATCGTCGCTTCAACTTTGTCAAACAGCAAATTCATGCGCTGCTGTAAGCGCTCGTTTTCCCACACCAGCGCATCGCCCACCATGACCCGCGTCAGGCCGCGATTTTTTTCGGCAAACTGAACCAGTGTGCCAACAATCAGTCGAACCTGCGTGTGGGGATCGGCGTACTTAGCCGTAATTTGATTGATCAAACTGAAAATCGACTGTTCAATGAAGTCCAGCAGACTCTCGAACATTTGCGCTTTGCTAGCAAAGTGCCGGTACAGCGCGGCTTCACTGACCCCCAGCTTGCCGGCCAGTGCGGCCGTGGTGACACGTTCGGTGCCGGGCGACTCAAGCATGGCCGCGAGTGCTTCCAATATCTGGGCCCGCCGCTCCCCGGGCTTTGGACGCCGGCGCGTGGCGGTTTGCACAGGTAACTCTGGTGGCGCCGGGAGCGCGGCGCCACTGGCAATCAGGGGCAGCATCGACGGCTCGTCCGCTAAGGGAAACGCAATCTGATCCATCACCACCCTCAGTGCGAACGAATCATGGTTCCGTAGGCCTGATCGGTCAGAATCTCAAGAAGCAGCGCGTGCGGCACCCGGCCGTCGATAATGTGAACCGCATTAACCCCGCTTTTCGCCGCATCCAATGCGCCTTCAATTTTGGGCAACATTCCACCTGAAATTGTGCCGTCGGCAAACAGCTCATCAATTTCTCTCGCCGTTAAATCCGTTAGCAACTCACCGGCCTTGTTCAAAACGCCTGGGATGTTGGTAAGCAGTACCAGTTTTTCGGCCCTTAACACAGAAGCTAGCTTGCCCGCCACAACGTCTGCGTTGATGTTGTAGCTTTCGTTATTTTCACCGAAGCCAATCGGGCTGATGACCGGAATAAAAGCGTCGTCCTGCAGCGCTTTAACCACGCTCGGGTCAATACTTTCAATGTCCCCCACAAAGCCGACATCGTGTGCCAAACGCGGGTCGCACTTGTCTAGCAGGGTGAGTTTTCGGGCGCGAATCAAACCGCCGTCGCGGCCAGTCAAGCCGACTGCTTTACCGCCTGCCTGGTTGATCAACCCCACAATGTCTTGCTGAACTTGCCCGGCCAATACCCACTCCACTACCTCCATGGTTTCCTCGTCCGTCACGCGCATACCTTGAATAAAGTGTCCTTTTTTTCCCAGCCGGTTAAGCGCCGCTTCAATTTGCGGGCCTCCGCCGTGAACCACCACTGGGTTCATGCCCACCAGTTTGAGCAGCACCACGTCTTCCGCAAAATCTGCCTGTAGCGACGGATCGGTCATGGCGTTGCCGCCATACTTAATCACAATCGTTTTGCCATGAAACTTGCGGATGTAAGGCAACGCCTGCGCGAGGATTTCAGCCTTGTCGCGAGGCGCAGCATGGCGAAGGTCAGGGTCAACGGGAGCAAACGGCTGATTCATCAAAAAAACTTAAATTGAAAACAAAGCGAAATACAAAGTATGGCGTTACCACCGTAACTTTATACCTGTGCATGCAGTGGCCACTGCCTAAAAAGCAAAAAGCCAGAGGAAACCACAAAGACCTGAAGCACCAAGCATGCTATTTCGGCGTGCTTGCACGCAAGTTTTGTCTTGCCAGACGAGTATCAGCTAGTGATGGC